>CAZJYF010000468.1:0-3673 GCA_964549665.1 uncultured Saprospiraceae bacterium | reverse complement strand
GGACCCATCTTCTCCTGCCTTTATTTTGGAAGGTGGAGAGGGAAAGACACTCGGCTTTCCAACCATCTTCGTCACCTATTCCGGCGAGGCGATGGACTACAAATTGCCTCTTCTCAAATCGCAATCGTATCTCGACGAAGCGGCCATAGCCATTTGTCAGTGGTTCGATAAAAATGTCACCAAAGTATTTGTTACTTTGGGATGGGAGCAGGAATATTTTCTGGTGGATGAAGCCCTCTTCAACGCCCGCCCCGACATGATTATGACGGGCCGGACTTTGATTGGAAAACATTCTCCGAAAGGGCAACAATTGGACGACCATTATTTTGGTTCCATCCCGGAAAGAGTGTACGCCTACATGCGGGACCTGGAAACGGAATGTCACAAATTGGGTATTCCCGTCCGCACCCGGCATAATGAAGTGGGACCGGGGCAGTACGAATTAGCACCCATGTTTGAAGACGTTAATGTCGCCGTAGACCACAATCAATTATTGATGGATTTGATGGACAGAGTGGCCTGCCGGCACAGATTGCGGGTGCTTCTTCACGAAAAGCCTTTTGCTGGGGTGAACGGTTCGGGCAAGCACAATAACTGGTCGATGAGTACGAGTAACGGAAAAAATTTGCTCTCACCCGGTAAGAGTCCGGGCAAAAATCTTCAATTTCTCATCTTCTGTGTCAACACCATCAAGGCCGTTTTTGAACACGCCGATTTGTTGCGAGCCAGCGTAGCCACTGCGGCGAATGACCACCGGCTGGGTGCCAATGAAGCTCCGCCTGCCATCGTTTCCGTATTTTTAGGGGAAACCCTGAGCAAGGTGCTCGACAATATTGAAGAAGGCTTTGGCTTCAAGGGCGGTGATGAGGTTAAGGAAGTATTGGACTTGTTGGGTAAAATACCCGATCTGGAAAAAGATAATACCGATAGGAACAGAACCTCGCCTTTTGCTTTTACAGGAAACAAATTCGAAATCAGGATGGTGGGTTCTTCCATGAATTGTGCCGCTCCGATGACGATAATGAATACCATCGTCGGGTCGCAATTGAAAAAATTTAAGACATCGGTTGATCAACTCAAGGCGGCAGGTAAAGAGCAAAACGAAGCGATTTTGACGGTTGTCAGGCAATACATCAAAGATTCGAAGGCAATTCGTTTTGAAGGAAATAATTATTCCAAAGAATGGGAAGAGGAGGCTGCAAAAAGAGGTCTGAGTAATACCCCAAATACACCGGATGCCATCAAAGCCTATATCAGTGATAAAACGATTTCCTTATTCAAGGAAAGTAATGTTTTTTCCGAAAAGGAAATAGAAGCGCACTTCGAGGTAATGTGCGAAAATTACATTCTAAATGTACAAATTGAATCTAGAACTATGGGTGAATTAGTTATCAATCACGTTCTCCCTTCCGCGATTGCGTACCAAACTACTTTGGCAGAAAATGCTTTGCGATTGAAAGAGTTGGGATTGCAGAAAAGCGCTTATGAAGTGCAGCTTGGGTTCATCGAGGATATTTCCAAATATGTTTCAAACATCCAAACATTGGTCAAAAAAATGACAGAGATGCGCAAAATCTCAAATGACTTATCCGATGCCTGGGAAATGGCATCTTCGTATTGCAATGAAGTTAAACCGATCATGGAAGAAATTCGCGTCAATGCGGATAGGTTGGAATATCTGATAGATGATAAGGAGTGGCCCTTGGTGAAATATCGCGAATTGATGTTTTTGCGATAAATGTTCATCTGACCCAGCTACCGTAAAAGCCATCCTGCACGATAGTAGAAGGATGGCTTTTTAAGTTAGCCTTCAAAATGTAGAGAAATAGTAAAAGTCCGGGATAGGAGTTTTTCAATGACATTCGATTCTTCCAAACTTTTGTCAAAAATGAGGATATTATTGAGACCCTGTGAAAATTTAAACTCCGGAGAAAAAATGAAATAGGGGAAGAAGAATTGGATGCCTGCGCCCACTTCCACCGCAAAATCCGTAGGCGATATTTTTACCAGGTTTGCTGCCTGCCTCGACCGCGAATCACTAGCCACGTCAAAAGAATATTTCACCCCGGCTATCACAAAAAGCCGCTTGTCGTGGAATGGGACAGACTTGTAACGTACATGAAAAGGCATTTCCACCAGGACGGATTCTATCCGTCTTTTTAAAGGGGGCTTGTTGTCATCGGTGTTTTCAAAATTGAGCCTCCTTTCCACAAAAGAAAGTGTTGGAAGGAATCGGATGTCAAAATTGTCTCCGAGTTTAAGATTTGACACAATGCCGAGATTGAAGCCAGGTCCGGTCTCATATTCCACGCGGCGAATGCTGTCGTTCAAAATAAAATCTTTTGATTGAAAAACCTTGAAATTGGAGCGATTCAAGGCCAGGGTGATGCCGAAATAATACGGTTTCTGCTGAAAATCTAGAAAGTTGTAATTTCCTTTGGTCGTTTGCGCGATTCCGTGAGAACCAAGGAATAAAATGCAGAATCCAAATGCGATACAGAGAACAGTTTTGGGATAGCCCTTCCTGGCAAAATTCATCAGATACAAGATTATTTTTTATGAAGGCGCGTGAAATTTATTAATTTTTTCAATCAGACCTCACTTTTCGGCAACATAAATCGAACAGATGCCCATCGTCAATGGGCGGTGAAATTCGTATTTGAAAGCTGTTTTTTCCAATACTTTAATAAAATCATCTCCGTCGGGAAATGCCTGCACCGACTGGTACAAATAGCTGTAAGCTTTTGGGTCTCTTGAAGTTATGCGGCCAATTATGGGAAGGACGTTTTTAAAATAAAAATTAAACAGGTGTTTAAATGGAAACATTTTGGGTTTGGAAAATTCCAATACAACCAATTTGCCTCCTTTTTTTAAAACCCGTCGCATCTCTTGCAGCCCTCCCTCTAAATTTTCAAAATTTCTCACGCCAAAAGCAACGGTGATAGCGTCGAAGGTATTGTTTGGGAAGGGTAGATTTTCTGAATCGCCCTCTTTTAATTCTATTAGCCTTTCCATTCCGAAGCGTCTCACTTTTTTTCTTCCTACTTCCAGCATTTCTTTTGAAATATCTACGCCGACCACCTTTACGGGTCCCAAAAGCCGGATGGTTTCAATGGCTACATCCGCCGTGCCGGTGGCAACATCTAACATAAACCTGGGTTGGTGCTTTTTTAATTGGAGAAGGGCAGTCTTTCGCCATTTCCTGTCTATTCCAATGGATAGGAAATGATTGAGGAAGTCGTAATAAGGTGCAATGTTATTGAACATTTTTGCCACCTGCATCTTCTTGCTTCCCTTTTGTTTGTAAGGTTTAATTGTTTTTGGCAAACTGCATCAATTTTGAAAAGCTGCAAAGATAGGCAAGGCTATTTAATATAACCCATGAAATGAGAAAGGATAAAAAATTGTTGAAATTTTAATGGTAAAATAGTTGTTGTTGAATAAAAACATTGATATCATTTAATTTATTTTAGACAATTATATTTCTGCTAAAATTTTCAATCGCAATTAAGGTTCTTTCTGCCAATGTGCTACTTTAAGCCACTCCTTTTTCTTATCTTTGCAGGTCTTTTGAAAAAGAGGAAAAAAGGCCAACTTTGCGCCCTTTTTCACTCCCATGGGAAAGGATTGATTTTTTTTCTATTTTGAAATCTTCCCGCATGGAGAGGCACCA
>CAZJYF010000467.1:0-3677 GCA_964549665.1 uncultured Saprospiraceae bacterium | reverse complement strand
AAAATACTGACCTTACCCTCAATGTCCAGCTCAAAGCCGAGGGGGAGGTTTTGGAAGAAATCGAGGTCGTCGCCTCGCGGTTGTCTTCCGAAAAAGAGGAAGTTCAAAGCACCCAAATGAGTGCGATCATCCTTCCTATCGAGCAAATAAAGACCATCCCATCCATCGGCGGGGAGGTGGATGTAATCAAGGTCGTCCAATTGTTACCGGGGGTGTCGAAAGGAGGCGAAGGCAGTACGGGCATGTTCGTTCGCGGCGGGGACGCCGATCAGAATTTGATATTGCTCGATGAGGCGACGGTTTACAATATCGGGCACTTGTTTGGGTTCTTTTCCGTTTTCAATCCCGACGCCATCAAAGATTTGAGCATGGTCAAAGGGGGCTTTCCGGCAAATCAAGGCGGGCGCTTGTCTTCGGTTTTGGATATTCGCATGAAAGAGGGGAACAACCGCAAATTCCACTCCGAAGGGGGCATCGGGTTGTTGTCGTCCCGGCTGACGGTGGAGGCGCCGATAATCAAAGACAAAGCCTCTTTTTTGCTTTCCGGCCGGCGAACCTATATTGACCAGTTATTCAAAGCCTTAGGTTCCCTTTTGCCCTATTATTTTTACGATTTGAACGTCAAATTCAATTACAAAATTTCCGACCGGGACCGCGTTTTCTTCAGTGGCTATTTCGGCAACGATGTGCTGAAATTCGATGAAAAAATCAGCGACAGCTCGGACAGTACGAATACCGAAGATTTTTATTTGGATTTTGGATTTGCGCTCGGAAATTTCACCCAAACGCTTCGCTGGAACCATATTTACAATCCAAAATTGTTTTCCAATCTCTCGCTCATTCACACCTCTTTCAGTTACGACATCAGCGGAACTGTGGCGGAAAACAAGGTATTGGTAAAATCCGAAATCCGCGACATCGGCGCCAAACTGGACTTTACCCGGTTCGAATCGGAAAAGAAAAAATACCGCTTTGGCACGCAAGCCATTCTCCACCGTTTTCGACCCAACATTTTGAGTACGACGGGCGATATAGCCGAACTCGTGGATAGCCGGCAAGGCGATATTCAAAATACTTTCGAACTGGCATTTTACGGCAATGCCGAATTTCAACCTTCCGAAAAAATAAAACTGAACGTCGGTTTTCGCTTATCGGGCGCGGCTGTCCGAGAAGAATTTTACCTTGGACCCGAACCCCGCCTGTCCGGAACTTACCTACTCAATGACAACCGAAGCATCAAACTGAGTTATAGCCGGATGTACCAATACATGCACCGCGTGAGCAGTTCGACCATTGCCTTGCCGACCGATTTGTGGTACCCGGTTTCCAAAAATGTGAAGCCCCAGTCGGCTGACCAAATAGCGGTGGGATACAGTCGCTTTTTTGAAAAGCCCGGCATCTTCTTCAGCTTGGAAGCCTACTACAAAAAAATGAACAACCTAATCGAATACAAAGAGGGCAGCAATTTGATTTTCAATGACAATTTCGAGGATCAACTTTTGCAGGGGGAAGGCCATTCCAGGGGCGCGGAAATATTGCTTCGCAAAAGTTCGGGGCGGATCCATGGTTGGCTCGGTTATACCCTCTCGTCGGGTCGGCGGAAGTTTGATGGCTTGAACAAAGGCAAGCCCTTTTGGGCAAAATACGACCGCCGCCATTACCTCACCTTCGTCGGCAATTGGGACATCAGTAAAAGATGCACTTTTTCCGCCGTTTGGGAATTCGCCTCCGGGGCGCGTTTCACACCTTTATTGGGACAATATTTGTTCCCGGACGCCTCTTTGACAAAAATCGAAATCATCCCGGTCTATTCCGAAAGAAATGCCCAAAGGCTGTCCCCGTCACACCGATTGGACATCAACCTCGCTCTCCGCAATAAACCCTCCAAGCGCTTTCGTTCGGAATGGCAATTGGGGGCATACAATTTTTACAATCGCGCCACCCCTTATCGCATAAATGTGACCCTGGATGAGAAAACGGGAAGGTATAAATACACCCAACCGGGCTTGTTTGGCTTTATTCCTTCGGTGGCGTATAACTTTAGTTTTTGAAAATAGTGTCGATGTTTGATTGGCAATTTGACAAATTTCCAATCCGGCAATAAACAGCTTACAAAATGAAAATCAAAATCCTCCTGTTTTTCTCAAGCATCATTACCCTTTTCCAGGCCTGCGCCCCCGAACCGTTGGAAATTGTCGTCCCGCCCATTGAGTCGAAGGTGGTCGTTTTTTCCCAGATCATTCCCGACGCACTCATGGCGGTCGCTTTGACCCGGAGTTTCGGGGCGCTCGATTTCAATGAGGACGAGGGGGATACCGTGACAACGGATTTTTTGGATCAATTGCTCGTGTCGGGAGCAACGGTCACGGTCAGTTATCGCGATATCAGAGATACTTTATACGAAACGGGAAACGGGAGCGGAGTGTATGTCAGTTTGGGAACGCTGGCTTATGTCAATGAAACTTATACTTTAAACATCACCACCCAAGAAGGCGAACAATTGACCGCCGCAAGTAAGATGCTTCCACGGGTCAAATTTGACGACATTATCCCGGTCATTGAAAGGACGGCTGAGGACACCCTCGTCACGGTCGAATATCGCTTTACCGACCCTCCGGAAGACAATTGGTATGTGCTCAATTTTTATACAAATGGCGATGCGCAAGAAAATGGGATTGACCTCAATTCATTCTTTAGTTCCGGCTCTGATTTATTGAAAAAAAGTCTATTATTGAGAGACGATGTATTTGAAAACAGGGTCCATGAAGGCAGGGTCGAGCTATCGAACGTCAGTCCGACCGACTCGCTTGTGGTGACCATTTCCAATATAAGTGCGGACTATTATCAGTTTTTGGAATTGCGAAAAACATCGAGCAATTTTTTCACGGAACTGACCAAAGAGCCGGTAAATTATCCCACCAATGTCGAAAACGGATTGGGCTTTTTCAACACCCACTTCCCGGATTTGGTGTTTTTTGATTTGAATGAGTTTTGAGGGTCTTCCGAATCCCGAAATTTAGGGTGGGCGTTGTTGTTCTGTGGGGCTTTTCCGGTCAACCTGATATTTGCAAATACTTGCAAAGCTTCCCAATGCATCATGGATCCACCGCTCATTTGAACGGAATGCGTTTTTTTTGGTCACAATTACGTTATTCTTTTTTAAACGATTGCGTTATTTTGCAATATTGCCATTCCATAATTACGACCTCTTTTGGTCTACTGAAGGGGTGGCCGCTTTGCGAATTTTTCCACTTCGTGTCTCTGTCAAGGCTTGCACGAACTGCCTAGCTGCCTTTTATTACCGGTTTCAAATTCGGTACTTGACAGGGTCATCTTCTAAAAATTCAGCCGGAAGCAACCTAAAATACATAAGTGTTGTTTTTTTAATTTGTTCTCTTAAAAATAAAATCCCCGAGGGGAAATCTTTTTTTAGGATAAAACATTCGGCTTTCATCTCACAACAATATACCGTACCTTGGCAGCGCAGCGTTTAAGAGCATGAACGTCTTTTTTGATTTTATGAAAACCTTTTATCTACTCCTTTTTGCGGCTTTCTCATTAAACCTCCCTGCCCAATCCACAAAAGAACAGGAGCAGGAAAACATCGTTCCCAACGCTAGTTTTGAGATGTATTCTTCCCCCCCAATTGGTTGGTTTTACAAAGGTGAACATTATAC
>CAZJYF010000466.1:0-3684 GCA_964549665.1 uncultured Saprospiraceae bacterium | reverse complement strand
GTCGGGGTAGCAGGATTCGAACCTGCGGCCCCCTGCTCCCAAAGCAGGTGCGCTAACCGGACTGCGCTATACCCCGTATGCGGTGAGGGCGGGATTCGAACCCGCGGTACCTGTTTCCAAGTACGCCGGTTTAGCAAACCGGTGGTTTCAGCCACTCACCCACCTCACCCGTGTTAAAATTTCTTGAACATTTTTGCTGAAGCGTGCGCAAAGGTAAAGTTCCTTTCGCGAAATAACAAGAACGCCAGAAGAAAATTCAAAAAGGATAGGAATAGTTCACTCGGCATTCCAAAAACAGCCATTTTTCAAATCATTGCTCCCCAGTCAATCCCAAGAGAAAACTCAACTGCCATTTAAACTCATCTTAATTTTTTTCTCTAATTCTGCCACCGCGTCTTTAAAAATAAGGTCGGTTTCTTTCAAATCCTGAACGGTTTTGCAGGAATAAATGACGGTACTATGGTCGCGACCTCCAAAATTTTGGCCAATGGCCTTTAGGGATTTGTCGGTAAGATTTTTCGCCAAATACATGCCGAGTTGACGGGCAATGACTACGTGTCGTTTCCGGGTTTTACCCGCTAGTTTTTCCACGGGCACGTCAAAATGGTCAGCTACGAGTTTTTGAATAAATTCGACCGTAATTTCTTTGTTGACTTGGGTGACGAAGTTTTTAATAACTTCCTTAGCCAAATCAATATCAATTTCCCGTCGGTTCAGGGAAGACTGTGCAATCAATGAAACCAATACGCCTTCCAATTCACGAATGTTATTCTTAATATTGTAACAAATAAACTCGGTGACATTCATTGGAAATTCCACCCCTTCTTCGTCCATTTTAGATTCAAAAATAGCTACGCGCGTTTCAAAATCCGGAATCTGCAAATCGGCAGAAAGCCCCCATTTGAAACGGGAAATAAGTCTTTCCTGCATTCCGTCCAAATCTTTTGGAGGGCGGTCTGAGGTCAAGATGATCTGCTTGCCTTTCTGGTGTAATTGATTGAATATATTGAAAAATATTTCCTGGGTTTTCTGCTTGTTGGCAAGAAACTGAATGTCATCCACTATTAGTACATCAATCATCTGATAGAAATTCACAAAATCATTGACCGCATTATTTTTGATGGAATCAATGATTTGGCTGGTAAATTTCTCTGAAGAAACATACAATACCTTTTTGTTCATGTTTTGCTTAACCACCTCATTCCCAACGGCTTGTGCGAGATGTGTTTTTCCCAAACCGACATCACCAAAAACCAGAAGTGGGTTAAAGGCAGTACCTCCGGGTTCTTTTGCTACTGCCATACCGGCGGAACGCGCCAACCTATTGCAATCGCCTTCGATAAAAGTATCAAAGGTGTAATTTGGATTCAACTGTGGGTCAATTTCCAATTTCTTGATGCCTGGAATGACAAAGGGGTTTTTGATATTTTGGGTATCTACACTTCCGGGAGAGAGTTTGCCCCGGCCGTAGGAATGCTGTCGCCTGTCTTTATTGCCAAAAAAAGCTCCCTTTCGCAGTGGGGAGTTTTCTTCGCGACTCCCCATCAGAATTTGGTACTCCAACCTACCCTTTTCTCCTAACTCTTTTCGAATGGTCATTTTCAATAGTGCCACATAATGCTCCTCCAGCCATTCGTAAAAAAATTTGTTTGGAACTTGTATAGTGAGGGCATTACTCTCCAAGCGGACGGGCCGGATCGGCTCGAACCAAGTCTTGAAGCTCTGCGAATTGACGTTCCGGCGGATAGTCTGCAGACAGTTATCCCATATCATAGTGCTATCTTTTACCATTCTTCCTGATTGATTGGACGTTAAAAAAGAAACTTGTTTAGGGGGTCGTCAATAGCTAAAAAAGTTTAAAATTTCAACCTTATTTAAATACAACGACCTACATGGAGAGTTGAAATTCCATGAGGCTAAGCCTTCGTCTTCCCATACAAGCAAAATTACACGACCTTAATTGTGTAATGCTCTAAAGTATCAGTAAGATAGATATAAGACTTTCGAAAAGCCTAGGATGTGCCCTTTAACCATCAACCCTAACAAAGCGGAAATTTTCAGTTAGTTAAAATGGTGAAGATGTGCAAAAATGTAATTTTTTTTTCAAAGAGAAAAAGTGCTTTCTTTACTATGTTAAATATATTTTTTCATAATTAGAATTAATGTGTTTTCACTCAATGATTTAGATAAATTTTGAGGTAAAAAAATCTTTTTGGTGGACAAACAGAAAATTGTCGATATATCCATTTTGATTAACGTTTAAGGTGTCCCCGGATGAATCGGCAAATTTGGGAAGGATTTTTCCAATGGCAAGCAATCGAAGCATTCTCCAAAAATGGACTTCATATGGAAAGACTTTGGGATGTGAAAAATGACTTTTTTCAACAAGTTTAGGAAATTTAATTCGGGATAAAATGAGGGGAAGAAAAGAACCTTTTGACACAAAAGTCCCTCAGACTATAAAACGGAAAATTTGTTGATAGATACTCATTAGGCAAACAGGGTGCTTGCTTCTTTTTTTATGGCAATCAAGGCTTTTTCCAAAGTTGAGGTTTCTTGTGAATTGACATAATTCAAGAGGAAATTAACAAATTCCGCGGCATCTGTCTGAGGGTCCACTTTTTCAGCGAGACCATTAATAATGGTCAGCACATCATTCCGGGCAATTTTGATAATCTCCCACAGTTTCCCGGACACATAAACTTGTTGAGTGATGTTGTGCTCAAATTCCTGCTGAATAGCTACCAGCAAAGCAATCCGAAGTGCACCGGATTTTTGGTTTTCCGCGCGCAGGCGCAATAACAGATTTTGTATGTCGATGCGTTCACAAAACAGGGATAGTCGTTCGTAGGCCTGCAACCGAATCGGCAGGGTGGTTTTTGCCTGGTTTTGTCGAAATTCCAACAAACGAAACTGGTATTGTTTTTCCAGGTATTGTTTCAATAAAAAATAAACCGTGAGGAATACGATTAGTGCGGGGATTGTAATTTTCAGTATTTCTAAAATGACCGATAACCAGGTGGGCATAAAATTTGGGTTTTAAATGATGTTTTTTAGAAGGGTTTGGGGAATAATAATTTGCTTATACTCCCTATTCTAAAGCTAGGGAATTTTTGCAGAACGCAAAATTACACAATGCCCAATAAAAACGCCATCCAAATTTTCACAATTCATCAATCTGGTTATTGTAACGTAAAAGGGTGCTATGAAGCCCCACTAAAGTAAAGGTTTAATTCCTTTCCTGACTTGCAAATATTTTTGAAAATATTTTTTTCAGGACAAAAACTTTCCTTTTTGGCAAGTTGTTAATTTGCTGTTTTCGACCAGACTTCCTGACATTCAACAATTTTTGTCTAAATTTGGGCTGACAAAAAAAAATATTCATCTATGACTGCTTCAAAAGAAAAAACCACCATCAAACCTATTGCCCTCACTTCCGGGGCTTTAAAAGAATTAAAAAGAATCCGGGAGGAGCAAAACATCCCGGATGATCACGGTCTGCGAGTAGGTGTAAAAGGAGGTGGCTGTTCGGGCTTCTCCTATATTTTAGGTTTCGATGTGGAGAAAGAAAACGATGGTGTTTATGAAGTGGATGGCTTGAAGGTTTATATTGAGCGTTCAAGTGCTCTTTATTTGTTTGGCATAGAAATTGATGGGTAAGAAGGGCTTAAGAATCGGGGGTTC
>CAZJYF010000465.1:0-3696 GCA_964549665.1 uncultured Saprospiraceae bacterium | reverse complement strand
GAAAAATGACCCGATGGGATAGCCTACTTCCGTTTTTGTAATAGCGCCATCAGATAAGCCAAAGCCACCAAGGATAGGTTCGGAATCAGCCAGAGAAACCACTTTGTTGCGAACGGTAGCAAGGTTAGCACTGATACTATAACTGAAGTCTTTTTTTCGGCCTTTTAATATTGCACTTAATTCCAATCCTTTATTTTCTACTTCACCGGCGTTTACAAAAGGCGGATTCTGAGAGCCACCCGCTTCCGGAATGGGTATGCGAACAAGAATTCCCTTCGTGGTTTTTTTGTAATAATCTACTACAAATGACAGTCGGTCTTTTAGCAAGCCAAGCTCAACTCCAAAGTCGCGTTGGGTGGTCGTTTCCCACTTTATATTGCTGTTCCCTGTCTCCACAAGTTGGGCGCCAGTGACTATTTGGTTGCCAAAATCATACACCCTCCGTCCTGTTTCTATGAGGGAACTGAAAGGAAACACACCGATTTCCTGGTTTCCCAACCTCCCCCAACTGCCTCGAATTTTCAGGGTCGAAATTAAAGGGACTTTTTTAAAAAAAGGCTCATTGGAAACATTCCAGGCCGCCGATACAGAAGGGAAATACCCCCAGCGATTGCCCGGCCCAAACCGGGAAGAACCATCCCGGCGGATGGACGCATTGATTACATACCGTCTATCAAAGGTGACGCCACCCTGGGCAAAGTAGGAAAATAAAGACCAGGCGGTTTCAATACCCGAAGCATCAACGTTACCAATCTCAGCAGGTACACTATTATCGATGAAGCGAAACAAAGTATTAGTTCTGGAAAAGTTGTTGGCAGATGCGCCAAGGAAATCCGTTCTGTTTTTAATAGCTTCCATGCCTAGTAGCACTGAAACGTCGAATTTGCCGAAGTCCCGGTTAAAATCAAGCGTATTGTTCCAAACAAAATTTTGTTCAAAAACTCTGCCTTCCGTTAAGGAAGAAGGGTCGTAAATTGCCTGCGAGAGTCGCTCCTTGAAAATTTTGGTGTTTTCAAAATTAAGATCTGCTCCTAGTGTAGTGCGTAGTTTCAAGCCATCCAACACATCCAACTCGGCATGTACATTGCCAAAGACACGATACCGTTTTACGTCCCAATCGGTGGCATCTACGAATGCCAGGGGATTGGCGTTTCCATCGCCGAACAACATTGGGTCGCCCAGTTCGGAAGTAACATTTATAAAAGAGCCATCAGGATTTCGAACTGGCACAATCGGTGCAGCAATCAGCGTAAAACGAATACCATTCAGTTGGTTCCCTGGTCCGAATCCATCTCCGGAAGAGTTAATCACTTTGCGGTCTGTTACGGAAACGGACAAGCTGTTCCCAATTTTGAACCATTTATTGCCGGTTTCTCCGTTTAATTGCACCGAATACTTTTTAAAAGCTTGTCCCCGGTAAACTCCATCCTGGTTCCAATATTCTCCAAGGATATAAAATTTCCCGTTCTCGTTGCCACCGGATGCACTTAAAGAATAACGCTGAATGGATGCTTTACTGAACAGCAGACCCAACCAATCCGTATTGGGTAAAGTATCTAGAATTGCAGGATCATAAAGGGGGAGCTGGCGGATGGGAATTCTCAGCTTATTGGCATTGTCAATCGCTTCATTGCGGATAGTAAGGTATTCTTTCGAGTTCAATAAATCCGGAAGCCGATTTGCTTCCTGGAAACCGGTAGAGGCATCGAAGGTGAATTGTGTTTTTCCCGTTTTTCCTTTTTTAGTGGTAATCACAACAACGCCATTAGCAGCTCTTGCGCCATAGATAGCAGCTGACGCGCCATCCTTTAATACCTGTATGGATTCAATATTATTAGTGGAAAACATATTAATATTGCCGGTTGTGGGTACTCCGTCAATTACATAAAGTGGATTGTTATTCCCAATAGTACCCACACCACGAATACGTACTGCGATATCGTCGCCGGGAGCCCCTGTCGCTTGTGTAACCATTATGCCGGGAGCCTGACCCTGAAGTGCCTGGTCAATACTCAACACCACCAGCTTTTCAATATCTTTAGATTTGATGGAAGAAATTGATGTGGCTACGTTGGATTTGATTTCCTTTTTATATCCCGTCACTATTACTTCATTGAGCAATTCGGGTTCTTCTTCCAACACGACATCGATTATTGCCCTTCCCTGAACAGGTACCTCCTGGCTTTTAAAACCAGTATATGAGATTCTCAGCACTGAATTAGTGGGTACGGAAAGCATATAATGTCCATCCAAATCTGTAACCGTCCCTTTACTGCTGCCTATTGCCAGTACCGTAGCTCCGATCATTGGTTGATTGTCTGATCCGGTAACTGTTCCCGTTATTTTAATGGAAGAGTCCTGAGCAAAAAAAGGAACGACCTGGATAAAGAATAGAAAGAGAAACAACAACCGGGCAGGAGATTTTAGAAAATTGTGATAAACGGGTAATTGTCTTTGCATTTCCTTTGATTTTACAAAACTGATAAGAAAGAGGTTTTTTTTTTAAAAAAGTGCTATATTTTTCCATTGCTTCGCTGGAAAAAGCCCTTTTAGAGAGGATTAAAAAAGCCTTTGATTATTTGGGTTGCTTAATTTATTGGCAAAATAGCTGGCAATGATTTTTCTTTGGGGCTGGTTTCAAAATAGGCGTGAATGAATAAAATATACGCTTAAAAAAACGCGTAATTTCAAGAATCTAATTTTGGTAATAAATTCCATTTGCCCTAATGGGGACCCAATTTATTTCCTGATCCATTACCTGACATTTTTGGTTCAATGGCAAGTTTTCCAAACAACCGGAACATAAAGTAGAATCAACAAGAGACTGATCATTTAGCGAGGAAAATATTCCTGATAAAAAATTTAACAAAACCTGCATAAACCGCATAAATTTTTTGCAAAAAGTTAATGTTGTAAAATTACTGGCATCGCTCGGATTGATTTAGTATTTTAGCTTCTGTTTTTGGTACTATCTGGAATTTTGCATCCAACATACATTGCTCTATGAAAATATTCACAGAAATCACCCCTCTTCGCCAAGGCGATGTATTCGTCATTCTCAACTCTCCAAATATCGGTTTCGATTATCCCATTCATGCCCACCCGGAGTATGAGTTGACTTTGATACTCCACAGTTCGGGCAACCGGATTGTTGGTAATTCGGTGGAGAAGTATAAAAATAGCGATTTAGTACTTGTCGGTCCGAATCTTTATCATAAATGGGACGATGATGACGTTCCCCTTTGTCAAAGGCGAAGTGCCCATGTCATTACGCTACAGTTCGCCAAAAGTTTTTTAACTCAATCCTTCCTCGACAAAGAGGCGATGCTGCCGATGGGGATGCTGCTAAAGAATGCTTCGAGAGGGATTGCCTTTTATGAAAATACGTTGGAGGAGGTTGGTGACAGAATGATAAAACTGACGAAAAAAAAAGGCTTGAAAGCAGTCATCCAATTTCTACGGATTCTGAACGTGCTTGCCTCTTCTGATGAACAAAAACAACTTGCAAGTAAAGCTTTTATGGTTGATTCTGGATACCGGATTGAGGGAAAAATTGACAAGGTTTATAAATATATTTTGGAAAATTTCACCAATCACCAATTAAGAGTTTCGGACCTTGCCTCGGCATTGAACATGAGCATTTCCGCTTTTGGACATTTCTTTAAAAAATGCACCAATAAAAATTTTTCTCAATTC
>CAZJYF010000464.1:0-3705 GCA_964549665.1 uncultured Saprospiraceae bacterium | reverse complement strand
ACAGCAATAATTAGAAGGTTTGGAAAGCGTATAAGTTTCAGAAATGTCATGCTGCGAGAATCTTTGTGGTTAATTCGGTGGCAGGGTAGTTTTCATTTTTTTATTTGCATGAAAATAAATTTTTTATTGTTTTCGGATATGGGGTCGTTTGTTTTTAACTAGTCTAAAATATTGAAAACCAAATTCATACGACGATTGCTAACTGCTGTCATCAGATTGTTCTACAGGCCAATGTCCTTGAATTTTCAGCACTTTTTCAATCACGTCTCTGACACAACCTTCTCCTCCTCTAAAAGGCGAAATATATTGAGCAATTTCTCTGATTTCAGATACGGCGTCTTTGGGACAGGCCGGCAATCCAACGCGGCACATCGGCAAGTAATCTGGCAGATCGTCCCCCATATAAAGAACTCCGGCTGGGTCAATGTCGTGGGTCCGGATAAAGTTTAGGTAGGCTTCCGTTTTGTCGGAAATGCCTGCGTAGATATCCGTTATCCCTAACTTCTTCAAGCCCTCCATCACCCCCGAGGATTTTCCACCCGTAATGATACCCACCCGGAAGCCTTCTTGAACGGCTTTTCTAAGCCCGTATCCATCCCGGACGTTCATCTTTCGTAACAATTGGCCATCAGCGAGAACGAGGATTTCGTTGTTTGTCAGTACACCGTCCACATCGAAAAGGAAGGTGTGAATGTCTTTAAAGTTCTCAAGAAAATTCATGCGTTCAAAACTTATATGTTCATCCGACGGCAGAAGGTTTTAAAACCCTTCACGGTTTTGCTCATTGAGGCGAAAAGTACGAAAAAGAATGGAGACCTAAAACAGAGACAAACTTTCCCCAAAATATGGACACTCGGCAAAGGATTTTTCAATTTTTTGTTTTTTAAGACTGCCATCTGCTGTTAAAAGTTGTTTTTATTTTTGAAAATATTTCAACTTATGGTGGAATGCCTTATATTTAAATTTCTAAATAGAATTTCTTAAATGGGCATTTAGTATGAAAAAAAAATTCCGCGCCCCCTATCCAATAAGCAATAAAAGAATAAAACAGGAAAAATGGCTGCAACCTATCCACATCCTGAGTTTAAAAAATACAAGTTTCGGGAATTGAAGACCTATTCATCCACCGAATGGCTTGCCGATAATCGAAAAAAATATCGGCAGGTTTTTGACCGCAATGAAATCAGCTACATTTACGCCGAACTATCTTTTTATAACAAACAATTCGACATTCAGGATTGGGAAATCGAGGTGGAGTTAAAATGTTTTTCTTTGAAAAAAAACAAGCGCGAATTGTGTTCGCTTCCATTTAAACGCAAAGTTAGCAAGTACGACAACATCATCTATATCCGGGAAGGATGGGGCAACAAATCGGAAGGCTCTTTTTGGAAAAAAGGAACTTATTATTGGGAGGCATGGGTGGAAGGCACTAAAATGGGCAGCAAATATTTCTACATCGAAGATTCGGGTTCTTGTTTGCCTGCCAATAAAAATCCCTACTTCGAAGTGCAGTCGCTTAAATTGTACGAAGGTCCTTATGAGGATGTATTGGAGGAAGACCGGATTTTTTTCAAAAAATTTAGCAGCACTGAAACGAGGTATATTTATGCCGATATTATTTTGAAGAACGTCCACTCCGACCCAAATTGGCAATGCGAATTGTTTTCAAAATTTTACAATAATGCCCGTGAATTGAAGGGGCAGGTGGTTCGATTGCAGCGCATTGAAAAAAAGGACGAATTTGTCAAAATGACTGCCGGATGGGGGTCCAATGTGAAGGGTTCCTGGCGTAGGGGCAATTACACTTGTGAAATTGTATTTATGGATAAGTTGCTTGCAGTCATTCCCTTCGATGTTTCTGAAGATTTTGAGGAAGGAACTTCCCCGGTGTATTTGCCCAGTCAAAAAAAATCTATTTTACTCGAACCTGAAGAAGACCTTCATCAGACCTTTGAAGAATTAATGGCAAAAATGGATGCCCTGATAGGATTGACAGGCATCAAGAAACAAGTTCGCGACCACGCTAAATACATTCAGTTTTTGCAATTGAGAAAAGAATCCGGATTTAGTGAAAGCGAGGAAATTAACGTCCATTCTGCTTTTATCGGAAACCCCGGGACGGGAAAAACAACGGTGGCGAAGATGATGGGGCGCCTGTATCGGAAGATGGGTTTGTTGTCAAAAGGGCATGTGTATGAAGTGGACAGGGTGGATTTGGTTGGGGAATATATTGGACAAACAGCCCCAAAGGTGCGGGAGGCTATTGAAAAGGCGAGGGGAGGGGTGCTGTTCATCGACGAAGCCTACTCCTTGGCCCGGTCACAGGAAGACACCAAAGATTTTGGACGGGAAGTGATTGAAATTTTGGTCAAAGAAATGTCCAATGGACCTGGAGATTTGGCGGTTATCGCGGCGGGTTATCCAAAGGAGATGAAACAATTTTTGGATTCCAATCCCGGCTTAAAGTCCCGTTTCAAATTGCACTTTGAATTTTCCGATTATCTTCCGCAGGAACTTTCGCGCATTGCACAATACGCCTGCACAGAAAAAGATGTGCTCCTTACAGAAGAAGCGCTCGAAAAAATTGATGAAATCATTTTGGAAGCTTTCCGCAACCGAGACCGGACTTTTGGCAACGCCCGCTTTGTTTTTGATATTATTGAAAAATCCAAAATCAACTTGGGGCTGCGGGTTATGTCGAAGAAGGACCCCAAAGGCTTGTCGCGCAAAACCCTTGAAATCATTGAGCTACAGGATGTTGAAAAAATCGAAATAAAGCCCCGCAAAGAACTTCCCTACATTCCCCTTGACGAGGCTTTGTTGGAGGAATCCTTGAATGAATTGAACGGCTTGATAGGTTTGACAAAAGTCAAAGAACAAATCCATGAATTGGTTCGGTTGGTTCGCTTTTACATAGAATCGGAAAAAGACGTTTTGAATAGTTTTTTCCTTCACACAGTTTTCATCGGAAATCCTGGTACGGGAAAAACCACCGTTGCCCGAATCCTCACCAAAATTTACAAAGCTCTGGGTGTACTCGAACGAGGGCATATGGTGGAGACCGACAGGCACGGTTTAGTAGCTGGATTTGTGGGGCAAACTGCCATCAAAGTGGCCGAGAAAATTGATGATGCGATGGGGGGCGTACTATTTATTGATGAGGCCTATGCCTTGAGTATGAAAGGCAATAGTTCCACCGGCGATTTTGGAGATGAAGCCATTCAGACTATTTTGAAGCGAATGGAGGATAGGCGAGGGGAGTTTTTCGTCTTCGTGGCAGGCTATCCCGACAATATGGAGGGCTTCCTGAAAGCCAACCCCGGCTTGAGTTCTCGCTTCGACAAAATTTTGAAATTCGAGGATTACTCTCCACAGGAGTTGACCGAAATCTCTTTTTCCATGTTGCTGGACCACGGAATCGTCCCTTCGCCGGAGGCGGAAGAGCACCTTACCAACTATTTTTCTTTCCTTCACGATTTTCGCGACAAGTATTTTGGGAACGCACGCAGCGCCCGCCAATTGGTGACCGAAGCGATTAAGAACCAAAACCTGAGGCTTGCCGCCCTCAACCCCGCAGAACGAGAAAATGTTTCCTCTTCTGTTTTGGAATTGGAAGATGTGACTGGATTCAAACTGGATACTTCCGGTTTCGTGTTCAATAAGCAGGGTATTGGTTTCAGGCGGAAAGCGGGGGGAAGGGGTTAG
>CAZJYF010000463.1:0-3722 GCA_964549665.1 uncultured Saprospiraceae bacterium | reverse complement strand
AACGGTCAGTTTTTTAGCCGTTTGCCCCAAGCGGTCAATGCGCCCGATGCGCTGCTTTTTCTTGGCGGGGTACCAGAGCAATTCAAAGTTAATGACGGTATCGGCAACCTGCAAATTCAGCCCCGCACCACCTGCCTCGGTGGAAAGAAACACCTGGCAATTGTCGTCTTCTTCAAACTGCCGAATGAGCCGTTCGCGCTTTTTGACCGGCACTTTTCCGCTCAATTCGGTATAGCCGATGTCCAACTCCCGCAAGACTTCACTAATCAAATGATGCGTTCTTATCCATTCGGAAAAAATGATGATTTTTCGTTTGGTATGAATCAAATCCAATTTCTCTACCAGGATGCGTTTTAACTCGCTGAGTTTTGGGGAAAAATTTGTCTCCTTATCAATTAAATTGGTGGAGTTGCAGACCATGCGCATACTCGTCAGCAACAACATCAGCTTTTGCCAATCGTAGAGAGTCTTGAATTTTTTTCGCAAAATAGCCGCGATGCCGGTGGCAAAACCGGCGTGATATTCGGCCTGCTGAGGATGCAAATTCACCGGAACGGTAATTTCCTGCACATTGGGTAATTGCCGCAGCACGTTGCGCTTTTCCCGCCGGATGAGGATTTCCTGAAGGCGTGCTTTCAAAGACTGCAAATTGTAGTAGCCGGTGATTCTGCTTTTGGAAGATTCATCAAAATAGCAGTGTTGGTAAGAAAATTCCCAAAGCGGGGTGAGGAATTCCGGCGAAACAAATTGCACGATGGAATAAAGGTCAATCAGCCGGTTTTCGATGGGCGTTCCCGTGATGATGAGGTTGTGTTTTCGCTTTAGCCGCTTGATTGCCTGAGCGGTTTTGGTCGCATAATTTTTAATCCGCTGCGCTTCGTCGAGGATGATGAAATCCGCGGGGAATTGATTGATGATTCGGCTGTCGCGCAAAATCGTTTCGTAATTGACAATTAAAAAATAGGCGTCCGATTCGCGGTAAATTTCCTCGCGTTGCTTCGGCAAACCACCCACGACCACCGCTTTTTCATCGCAGAATTTTTCAATCTCATTTTTCCACTGCGCCTTCAGCGAGGCCGGGCATACGACGAGGGTTCGTTTGAAATCAAAAATTCGTTTTTTAAAAACCGCCGTCGTGATAGCCTGAAGGGTTTTCCCCAAACCCATGTCGTCGGCGATGATGGTTCCTTCCCGGAAAAGGGCAAATTCGACGCCTTCTTTTTGGTACGGAAACAGTTCCGCTTTGATAATTGAATAATCGGTTGAGGTCGTTCGTCGCAGCCTTTCAAGCAAGGCTTTGTTGTAAGCATCTTCCACTTTTTTTGACACTTCCGTCCGAATCACAATCTGCTCGAATTCTTCCGCTTTGTTGATGAATCCCAAAAAATCTTTCACATGCTCATCTGGAAAAACATGCCCCGCCCCAAAGTAGGATTTTATCAATTTGGAAATATCCGCGTCCAATTCATGCGGGTAAAACCAAGTGATTTTGTAGTCATTCAAGGGGTCGAGAAATATTTCTACGAAGGGGTATTCTTTGCCCAAACGGGATAACAACTTTTCATTCGATTTCAATTTTTGAAAGGCAAACATGATGTGCTTAGTCGTCCCTAATTTATTGGTTCTCAAGTCAATGCTATCAACGTAGCCGATTTCGTTTTCAAAATCCCGCAAGGTGATGCGATAGGCAATGTCCCGTTCATTTATGAGCAAATGTTCACCGTAAATCGTGTCCCCCCACTCGATGGAATATTCGGCATCCATCGCCCGCTGTTGTCGTTCGCTCAAAACGCGTCGCATCATTCCTTCCCGCGTATATTTCCTTCCGCTCATACCTTCCGCAATGGACAAAGCGCTCATTTTTTCGGACAACTGCAGCAACGCGGCAAGCGAATATGCGTTCCATTCCGCTTCCTTTTTATCGATGAGGGGCAGGATGTCATCCTCCATGACACGCAGCGAAACTTCGACCTCCTCCTCCCCCTCCTCTTCCTCATTTTTTATGGCAAAATCAAATTTGGACTGAGATTGAGTGAGCATCTGACAATCTTCATTCAGGTAAAAAGTCTGCGCTTTTTTGAACGCCCCGGTAGGAACCGTTTCCCCTGTTTTTAGTTCCTCGAGCTTCTGTTTGATGATGGCTAACATGGTTTGGATTTTTCGTCAATACCTTCGCTAAATTTAAAATTTGGCGAAAGTGCTGTGATTCATTTATATTTTTTATAGAACAGAAGTCGGAGAATATAAATTCTCCGCTGACCATGTTTTAATTAGTTGATAATCAGCAATTTAATTGATTTCGGTAGCGGAGAATTTATATTCTCCGATTTTACCACCAAAAAAATAAGCTAAATCTGCAAGATTTTCAACAATCTTTCACAATTGGACGCAATCTCAACAACCTCAACCCTCAACAAGAAAAGTGATGATTTATAAAGCCGGCCTACTTATTCAATGTGCCTCCAACCAATTTTCTCCGATTCCCATTTCCACCAAAATCGGCACTTTCAAATTGGGAATCGCATTTTTCATTTTGTCTTCGATTATGGGTTTGATGGTTTCCAATTCTTCTTTGTGCGCGTCAAAAACCAATTCGTCATGTACCTGAAGAACCATTTTTGATTTAAAATCAGCCGCTTCGAAAACCTCGTGAATGTTAATCATGGCAATCTTAATCAAATCTGCTGCGGTGCCTTGAATGGGGGTGTTAATGGCGATCCGTTCGGCATTGCTTCTGGCGAGCGAGTTCCGCGAATCGATGTCCCGGAGGTAGCGTCGGCGTCCCATCAGGGTTTTGACGAAGCCATTTTGGCGGGCGAATTCTACGGTCTTTTCCATGTAATCTTTCAAACCCCGGTATTGGCTGAAATATTGGTCAATCATTTCCTTTGCGGCTGTTCGTTTAATGCCCAACTGTCGTGAAAGGTTGGTAGATCCTGCGCCGTAAATAATGCTGAAGTTCACCGTTTTGGCGGCGCGGCGTTGGTCTGCAGAGACGTCGGCGTAGGAGACTCCAAAGACTTTGGCCGCCGTGGCACGGTGGATATCCTGTCCTGCCTGAAAGGCCTCCAACATGGCTTCGTCGCCACTCATTTCGGCAATGAGGCGCAACTCGATTTGGGAGTAGTCGGCGGCCAGCAGGAGATAATTTTCGTTGCGGGGAATGAATGCCTTGCGCACTTCCCGACCTTCCGGCGTTCGGATGGGGATGTTTTGCAGGTTGGGATTGTTGGAAGCCAAACGGCCGGTTGCTGCCAACGCCTGATTGAACGAACTGTGGATGCGTCCCGTTTTCGGATTGACCATCCTCGGCAAGGCGTCCACGTAGGTGGATTTCAATTTTGCCAACCCGCGAAAGGTCAAAATATCTGCCACGAATTGGTGCTCCTTCGCCAGTTCGGTCAATTTTTCTTCGTCGGTGGAATATTGCCCCGTCTTGGTTTTTCGCCAACGGTAGGGAATCTTCATTTTGTCAAAAAGCACTTCCCCCACCTGTTTGGGCGAAGCAATATTGAAGGCCACACCTGCTTTTTCGTGAATTTTTTTTTGAAAAATGGCGACCTTCTTTTCCAGTTCTTTGGAATACGCATTCAAAAATTCCGCATCGATTCTGATTCCCTCATACTCCAAATCAACCAATGTTTTCACAAGCGGCGCTTCCATTTCGTCGTAGAGTTGCTGCAGACCTTCCTCTTTCAGTTTTGGCGCGAGTTGTTCCTTCA
>CAZJYF010000462.1:0-3734 GCA_964549665.1 uncultured Saprospiraceae bacterium | reverse complement strand
CCAACACCAGGGAATATGACCTTGTCAGCACCTTGGATAATTTCCGGCGCACCAGAAACTATTGCCTGGATGCCCAGACGATCCAGGGCGAAAAGAACAGATTGGATATTCCCAGCATTGTAGTCAATAATGGCGACTTTCATCTTTGAAAATTAATGACGTCCAGTAAAAAAAATCACAAAACCCCTTTGGTGGAAGGCAACTGCATATTTCCCGGATCGCGTCGAATGGCCATTTTTATCGCTTTCGCAAAGGCTTTAAAAATAGCTTCGATTTTGTGGTGTTCGTTGCTTCCTTCCGCTTTGATATTCAAATTGCATTTGGCGCTGTCGCTAAAGGATTTGAAAAAGTGGAAAAACAATTCCGTGGGCAGTTGCCCGATCAACTCTCTTCGAAATTCCGCTTCCCAAACCAGCCAGTTCCGTCCTCCGAAATCGAGTGCTACCTGTGCCAAACAGTCATCCATCGGAAGGCAAAAACCGTAGCGTTCGATCCCCAATTTACTTCCCAAAGACTGATAAAATGCCTCTCCCAACGCAATCGCGGTATCTTCGACCGTATGGTGCTCATCGATGTGCAAATCTCCCTGAACGCGTACTTCTAAATCACAACCCGAATGCCGTGCAAGTTGGTCCAGCATGTGGTCAAAAAAACCGATTCCGGTTTGGTTCCTTGCTTGTCCGGTTCCGTCTAAATTCAGTTGAATCTCAATTTGGGTTTCTTTGGTGTTCCGGGAAATAGAAGTGGTTCGTTTGGGGAGTTTTAGGAAGCGGTAAATCGCTTCCCAATCATTTGTCAACAAGGCGATGGTGTCTTTGAGATTTCCCGAATCAACCACATTTGAACTCCCTTCCCGGCTCAGGAAAATGCCTTTGGCTCCCAGGTTTTTTGCCAGTTCCATGTCGGTCAATCGATCGCCGATGACGAAAGAATTCGCCAAATCGAATTTGCCAGTCAGGTAGTGTTGAAGCAGCCCGGTTCGAGGTTTTCGGCTTGGCGCATTTTCATGCGGGAAGGTGCGGTCAATAATAATTTCCCGGAACTTAACGCCTTCATTTTCAAAGGCTTGAATTATTTTGTTATGCGCCGGCCAAAAGGTCTCCTCCGGGAAAGAAGGGGTTCCCAAACCATCCTGATTGGTGACCATGACGAGCTCGTAATCCAGCTCTTTTGCAAATTTTGAAAGTCCCTGGAAGACCTTCGGATAAAACTCCAGTTTCTCCAGGCTATCCAATTGAAAATCTACCGGTGGTTCGATTACGAGGGTACCGTCTCTGTCGATAAAAAGGACCTTTTTCATTGGTTTCAATTTGATTGAAAAAGTTCGAGCGAGCGAAGCAATTGCTCATTTTCTTTTTCCGTGCCAACCGTAATGCGCAGGCAACCGGAACAAAGTGGCACGCGGGAGCGGTTGCGGACAATTATTTTATTGCCCATTAAAAACTGATGCAATTTATCCGCCTGTTCAACTTTCACCAACAAGAAATTGGCGTCAGAAGGATAAATATTTTTCACAAATTTAAAAGCTGACAATTGCTCCTTCATTCGAGCGCGTTGTTTTAGAATGGCATTTATCTTTTCGGTATGTTTTGCGGGATCGGTCAATATTTCGGCAGCAACTTTCTGAGTTAAAGAATTTATATTATAGGGTGGCTTAACCCGATTCAATAATTCAATTACTTCCTCAGAAGAATAGGCAATCCCCAATCGTATTCCTGCCAGCCCCCAAGCTTTGGAAAAGGTTTGCATGACCACCAGATTTGGGTATTCCGGGAGTAGGGTAGCGGTGCTTTTTTGAGTGGAAAAATCGATGTAGGCTTCATCCACAACCACTATTCCGGGAAAGCGTTCAATCAGGATTTTCAATTTTTCAAATTCGAAATTATTGCCTGTTGGGTTATTGGGACTGCACAGGAAAAGTATTTTTGAGCTTGTTCCGGCAGCTTCCAAAATTGTTTTCACATCAGGCTGAAAATCAGGGGTTAGCAGGATTTCTTTTGAGCCTACATTCGCAATATCTGCGCAGACTTTGTACATGCCATAGGTAGGAGGCAAAAGGACGATTTCGTCCTTTCCCGGTTCGCAAAAAATCCGAATCAACAGATCAATAACCTCATCACTGCCATTGCCGAGGAAAATATTTGCCGTCGAAACACCCTTTATTTTGCTGATTTTTTCTTTCACCTTGCGCTGCATTGGATCTGGATACCGATTCAATTCCAAGCCAAAAGGGTTCTCATTTGCATCCAGGAAAATATCGGCACGGCCACTAAACTCTTCTCTGGCCGAAGCGTAGGGTTTTAAACTTTTTATATTTTTTCGAACGAGAGAATCGATGTCCATTTTGAAATAGTTGAAACTCAAAAAATTAAACGCAATTACCGCAGAAGTCGAATTGAAACGGCATTTTTATGCGCCATCAGCCCCTCGGCTTCTGCCATGTGTTCGACGGTTTGAGCGATGTTTTCCAATCCTTTTTTGGTTAATTTTTGATAGGTTATCTTTTTGACAAAAGAATCGAGCGAAACCCCTCCAAAAGCTTTGGCGAAGCCATTCGTCGGCAGTGTGTGATTCGTTCCGGAGGCGTAATCTCCAACGCTTTCGGGGCTGAAATTTCCAAGAAAAATAGAACCGGCATTGAAAACGCCTGCTGCAAATTCATCCGCGTTTTTCAGGTTAACTATCAAATGTTCCGGGGCATATTCGTTGACCAAATCCAGGGCTTCGGATTCCGATTTTAAAATTACGGCCACCGCCTTTTCGATTACTTTTCCGGCAATTTCTTTTCTCGGCAAATTTTTTAACTGAACAAGCAACTCCTCCATTACCTTCTGGACGAAATCTTCGCTGAAGGCCACTAACACCACCTGACTGTCAAGTCCGTGCTCTGCCTGCGACAGCAGGTCGGCAGCGACAAAAGACGGCTTGGCTGTTGAATCGGCCACCACCAAAACTTCGGAAGGACCTGCGGGCAAATCAATGGCAATCCCTTCCATACTCAGGAGTTGTTTGGCTGCTGTAACGTACTGATTGCCAGGACCAAATATTTTGTATACGCGGGGAATGCTTTGCGTCCCATAAGCCATCGCTGCAATTGCCTGCGCGCCACCCACTTTGAAGATTTGGGTTATTCCAACCAATTCCGCTACAAATAAAATGGCCGGGTGAATGCGTCCTTTTTTATCTGGCGGCGTGCAAAGAATTACGTCGCGGCAAGCTGCCAGCTTAGCCGGAATTCCGAGCATCAAAACGGTTGAAAATAAAGGAGCGGTGCCCCCCGGAATATACAATCCCACCCTTTCGATGGGCACGCTTTTCCGCCAACAGCGAACCCCCGGCATGGTCTCGACCACCGCTTCTTCGCTGGCCTGGGCTGAATGAAATTTTTCAATGTTCTCGGCTGCCACCCGAATCGCCTTTTTAAGGTCTTCTCCCAAAGCCTTTTCCGCAGTTTCTATTTCCCTTTTTCCAACTAGAAAATCCTTGCCTTCGAATCCATCAAATTTGGCGGCATATTTTGAAACAGCAAGATCTCCTTCTTTTTTGACCTTCCCCAAAATTGGTTTTACCACTTCTTCCAATTTGGAATAATCCAAGGCAGGGCGCTTCAAAATTTTTGGCCAGTTCAATTTATTGGGCTTGTTGTAAATTTTCATTTTAACACGATTTCTGCATATTCCATTTCACCTATTAAACAACAAAGTACCTGTTTTTATGGAACACATAGGCACATA
>CAZJYF010000461.1:0-3738 GCA_964549665.1 uncultured Saprospiraceae bacterium | reverse complement strand
ATTCCCATTCTGAAATCGTTTCCGGCTCACGGGCAAATAAGAAATGTCAATATTGAATTTTAAAATCAAATCAAATACTTGGTCTGTCAAATAATCAATTTCTCGCAAGGTCGATATTTTTTCATCTTTTAAAATCACTAGAAAATCAATATCAGATGCCTTGTTGAAATCATCCCGAGCATACGAACCATAGAGGATTATATTATCCAATCGGTCCCCATATAACTCATGAACCACTTCTTTGAAGTTGGCAATTATCTTACTTTTTCGATATGACTTTTCTCTCTATTGCATGGTTGTCATCGTCATAATGAAACTATTTTTGTCACGCAATAACTTTTCGCAAATTAATAAATTTTGGGCAACTACTCGGTCATAATAGAACTCCAACGCTCTCTTCCAAGCGAAAAGAAGAGGAGGGTTGTTGAGCGGGGCAAAAAATATAGTTTCTTTGCGCGAGAAAATGCACAATATTAGCTAACTTGGCGAGTAGCCACAAGGGTTTTTGTTTTATGAAAATCCTCGTTGAAATTTCCTGATTGTCAACCAAAATTTTTCCTTTATGCAAAACTCCCCACACCGGATTACCATGCTGGGAACGGGCCTCATTGGACTGTTTTACACCATGACCCTGCACAGCCACCGGGGGAAAGACAGGGTGCACACCGTCTATTCTCGTTCGATGGATAGGGCAAAGAAATTTGCCAAAGATTGGGGCATTCCCCATTTCACCACCGACATGGCTGACGCCATTAATGACCCCGAAACAGATGTCGTCGTCATCGGGCTTCCCAACAACCTCCACAGAGAAGCCGTCCTCCTGGCAGCCAAAGCAGGAAAAACCATTTTATGCACCAAGCCACTTGCCACCACGGGTGCCGAGGCCTTGGAAATGCTCGATGTGGTAGAAAAAGCCGGCGTGTTTCACGGTTATCTGGAAGATTTGGCGTACACGCCGAAAACGCTGAAAGCACTGGATGCCATAAAAAACGGCGCCCTGGGGCAAATCATCTGGACGCGCTCGCGCGAAGCCCATCCCGGTCCACACAGCGATTGGTTTTGGGACCCCTCCCAATCGGGGGGCGGCGCGATCATTGACATTGGCTGTCACTGCATCGAAATCGGTCGCAATTTTATCGGCAAAAAGGTGCGCCCCGTGGAGGTAATGTGTTGGGCGGATACCCTCGTCAAACCCATCAAAGCCGAAGACCACGCCATCGGGCTAATCAAATACGAAAGCGGCGCCATTAGTCAATTCGAAGTGAGCTGGGCCTTCAGGGGCGGGATGGATTTGCGCGACGAAGTTGCCGGCACGGAAGGAAGCCTTCGCTTGGATCATTTTCTGCGAACCGGGATGGAGATGTTCACGGCCACCGGGTTGGGAGAATACGTCGCCGAAAAAGCCGAAAGTGAAGTCGGTTGGCTGTTCCCGGTTGGCGACGAAGTCAATTCCTTGGGCTACAATCACATGTTCACCAATATGCTGGACGCGCTGGACGGCAGCGAAGAACCGATGGAAAGTTTCTACGATGGCTATGTGGTAAATGCCATCATGGATGCCTGCTATCGCTCCGCTAAATCGCGCCAATGGGAATCGGTAGAACTCCCCATTTGGCGCGGTAGCGACCAGGCTGTTCAGAAAATTGGCCCAAAAGAATACGATGCACAACATTGGCTCATCAAAGAGGAAACCATGCCGGATGGAAGAAAAAAAGTGATTTTGAAAGACAAGTCGAGTGGCGCCATCCTTCAGAAAATTTTGGAGTAGGTGCATAGCAAAGAATAAACTACCTGACATGCTCAAAGGCAAACATTTAGTCATCATCGGTGGCACCGGCGGCATCGGTTTATCGGCTGCAATGGCCTTTGTCCGGGAAGGCGCCAAAGTCGTCGCGGTTGGAAATGACCGAAAAAGTTCTGCCTTTGCTGAAAAGCAACTCGGAAAAGAGGGAATGGTCCTGACGGCAGATGCCATCGAAGAATCTACGGCTGCCAGCGCCATCGAAACCTGCCACGACCACTTCGGGAGTTTCGACGGGCTTTATCACGTGGCCGGTGGGAGTGGCAGAAAATGGGGCGATGGTCCACTGCACGAATTATCTTTGGAAGCCTGGAACAAGACCCTGGAGTTGAACCTCAGTTCGTTGATGCTCTCCAACCGGGCTGCCATTTGCTATTTTCTGGAACACGGACAGAAAGGGAGCATCCTCAACCTCTCTTCGGTGCTTGCATTTTCACCCTCATCAAAATTCTTCGACACCCATGCCTATGCCACTGCCAAAGCCGGCATCATTGGTTTTTCAAAATCCATTGCCGCTTACTATGCACCCCAAAATATCCGGGTCAATGTGCTTGCCCCTGCCTTAACCCAAACGCCAATGGCAAATAGAGCAGCCGGAGATGCCCTAATCATCGACTTTATCCAAACCAAACAAGTGCTAGATGGGGGAAGAATAGCCCGACCGACTGACCTCGACGGCGCCGCCTCTTATTTTTTATCGGATGCGTCCAAATTTACCACCGGGCAGGTTTTGGCGATAGATGGAGGATGGTCCCTGAGGGATGGGCAGCATAAGGATTGAAAGTGTCTGCTTGACTTCGAGTCACTCCGACGCTTATGAAAATGGTTTAGAGGCTGTCTCATTCATACGCATGTAAAAGACCTTCCGACGCAACAATTTGCAAAATCTTTGAGATTTGGTAAATTTAAAAATCAAGGAGTAATAGATTTACCAAATTATTAAAATTTTGTACATACGTATGTACAAATCGGGTCTTTTACATGCGTATGAATGAGACAGCCTTACCTTTATTTGCAATGGAATTGCCACTTGATTCACCAAAAAGATGATGCAAAACGAACTCGCATTGGGTATAGATTTAGGCGGCACCAATATTAAAGCGGTACTGTTAAATGGCAAATTGGAAATCATCGAAGAAGTCAGTCTTCCGACGGTCCTCGGCGAAGAGGAAGGGGGAAATCGATGGAAGCGAGACATTCGGGAATTGGTAAATAATTTTCGGGGAAAGACTTCCAGTGCCATTAAAGTTGTCGGTATCGCCGCACCCGGCCTAACAAATTCTCAGAATACGAGTATTGTTCATCTCCCGAATAAATTGTTGGGGCTGGAAAATTTTATTTGGGAGGATTTTTTGGGAATAAAGACCTTTGTACTGAATGACGCCCATGCTGCCTTAGTCGCAGAAAGCAAGTTGGGCGCTGGCAAGGGATTCCAAGACATCGTCCTTCTCACCTTGGGGACGGGCGTCGGGGGAGGGGTAATTATCGATGGCAAATTATTGCAGGGCCATAAGGGAAGAGCAGGTCATTTTGGCCATTTTTCGGTCAATCAAAACGAAGAACAGAGCATTGCCAACATGCCGGGAAGTTTGGAAAATGCCATCGGGGAATGCAGCTTGCACCGGCGGACCTACGGCAGATTTCACTCTACAAAGGAAGTGGTAGATGCCCACCGGCAGGGGGACAACTTCGCCAGTTGGGTGTGGTTGAATTCCGTGCAGCAACTCGCCCGTGGCATCGCCTCCCTCATCAATGCCTTTTCGCCGGAAGTGGTGATTCTAGGTGGCGGCATCACCAAAGCTGGGGAGGCTTTGATGCAGCCACTGAAAGACTTTTTGGAGGTGTACGAATGGCGGCCCGGCGGTTTTCAGACCCCCATTAAATTAGGGTCTGCCGTTAAATACGCAATCGATTGATACTGAAATAAATAGGTAGAA
>CAZJYF010000460.1:0-3740 GCA_964549665.1 uncultured Saprospiraceae bacterium | reverse complement strand
GATCGCCGCGCCCGACTTTCTCTGCGTCAAAAGCGACACCTTGATTTGGAATACGCCGAATAATTCCTGCGGACCCTTCATCAGTTACGATATTTTTTTCAGCCCGAATGCAAATGGACCCTTCAGCCTGTTGGTTTCTATTACAGACCCCGCCCAAATTTCTTATTTCAACCCAAATCCTGCGGGCGACCTGCGGTTCTACTATCTGCAAAGCAACTTCACTTGCCCCGGGCAGATGCCCCTTCAATCGGACACTTTAGATAACCGCCCGCCCGTAATTTCACCCATTCAAAGGGTGACAGTCGAAAACGGGCAGGTATTGTTGGATTGGGCGGCTAGTCCTTCGCCCGAAGTGTCGGGTTTCATCATTTACCGGGAAACGAATATCGGGGTAATACCAATTGATACCATTTTTAGTGGTTTGACCTATCTTGACCCCAATGCCAAACCGAATGAACAATCCGAATCCTATTTCGTAAACGCGTTGGACGACTGCGGCAACACCAGCATTTTTGATTTGCCCCACAGCACCATTTTCCTGCAATCGGCGGTTAGCCCTTGCGAACAAACGATTACGCTCGACTGGAATTTGTACCAAAACTGGCCCAACGGCGTCGGCAGGCAGGAGGTTTGGATGAGTCTGAATGGCGCTCCGCCGACTATCGTGGAGACGATTCCGGGCACAGCTAATTCCTTCGTTTTTGAAAACGCCGATGATGGCGACGAATATTGCTTTTTCATCAAAGCGGTGCAGGCCGGAACGACGATCTTTTCCAATTCCAATGTCACCTGCATCAGCGCCAACATTGTGCAGCCGGTTCGCAATTTTTTTATCCAAAACGTAAGTGTCACTTCATCCAACGAAGTGACCATTAATTGGGGTTGGGAGCCCAATGCGGAAATCAATTCGATTTCTATTTTGCGCTCTGTTGACAATGTTAACTTTGAACCCATTGCCAATTTGGTTCCGGAATTTCCGCTAACGTCAGAAAACGCTTTCACCGATAATACGGTCAATCCCAACGATGGAAAGTTCTTTTACCTAATTCAAACCATCGATGATTGCGATACCGTCGCTTTTTCTACCCTCGGATCGACCATTTTTTTGGCGGGGCAGTCGCAGGGAACGGGCATGAACGAACTCGCCTGGACCCGACTCGACATCGAAAACACCTTTTCCATTACTTACGAACTGTTCCGGGTGGTTGATGGAATGGAAACCCTCATCGCCACTTTGCCAGACCCCATTACGAACTTTCTCGACCAACTCGACCAACAGGGAAACGGGCCGAGCACCACCTGTTATGTTGTGGAATCCAAAGCTTCTCTGGTCAAACCGGATGGACAAATGCAAATCATCCGCTCCCGCTCCAACGTGATTTGTATCGAGGAAGCCGTTAAAATTTATGCGCCCAATGCCTTTGCCCCAAATGGGATAAACAAGGAATTCAAACCCCTAATTGTTTTTGGCGATACCGCTGATTATCAGATGCTTATCTACGACCGATTTGGACAAAAAGTTTTTCAAACCACCAAAATTGACGAAGGTTGGAACGGCACCAAAGGCGGAAAAGATTTGGACCAGGGAGCTTATGTTTTTTTCATCCAAGTTACCCGTTCGGACGGAAGTGTCTTGAAAGATAGCGGCGTGGTCATTCTTGTGCGGTAAATTATGGGTCAAAGGGTCATTGGTCAATGACCCTTTGACCCAATGACCCCCTAATTCACGTAATTAATATTCTCCAAATCCACGATGAAGCCCGAAATATTTTTCTTTTTCAAACTATCCTTGTAATTTTCTGCGGAAGCTTTATCGCCGAAGGGGCCCAGCAATATTTTATAAACCGTGCCGTCCAAGCCTCCGTTCTCGACGCTGAGGAGAATATTTTTGAACCACTTCCCCTGTAAATCGGCAATTTCTTTGAAAACGTTTTCAAAATCGGTATAGGCAGATACCTGAACGCCAAAGCCCTTCTTATCCGGGCGCAACAATTGGACTTGATACAAATCGTATGGCTGATAATTTTTCGATTGAACCAGGGAAGCCTTTGAAGATATTTTCTCCGTTTTGAGTTGCAGTGGCTTCTTTTCCTTTTTAACAGGTCGTTTCTCCTTTTGTACTGATGGGCTGGCAGTGCTTTTCGACTTGTTTTTTTCAGAATCCCTTGTCTGATTTTTCGTTTTTGTTAAAGCATTTGCCATGGCAGGGTTTTGTTTGCCCAATACTTCTAGTTTGACTCTCGCCTGTCCATCCTTGACCAATCCCAATTTTTCGGCAGCTATTCTTGAAACATCTATGATGCGTCCACTGATGAAAGGTCCCCGGTCGGTGATCCGAACCTGAACCGATTTTTTGTTATCGAGCCGGGTCACTTTTACGAGTGTGCCAAAGGGGAGTGTTTTGTGAGCCCCGGTCATTTTGTTCTTGTCGTACAATTCACCGCTGGCTGTCTTTTTTCCATGGAATTGATCGGCATAATACGAGGCAATCCCATACTCATCGGTCTGGGAGAAAAGGCTTGGGGCTAGAAACAAATGGAGGATTACAATCGCCAGAAAATTTTTCATGATAAGTTTGTTTTGGTTAAAAGTAACTGGATTTGAGGCATTTATGCAACTGTCGTTTTTCCCATAAAAGAACTCAAATTTAATGTTTAATCTATTAAAACTCAATGTTTTTTGTTTTTTGAATTATTTGGTAGCCGGAAGAGTAGAACAATTTTTTACCTCAAATCAACGAGGTCATGAACCTTTCGATTGCCAATTTTGTAAATTTGCAATGAATTTCATTTTGAAATCGGAGGATTTTGGAGTATCACTCATGTGATCTTTTGCAAAGCCAATATCCTAAAAATGATATTATATTTATCCAATGAGCAAGAACGGCAAAGTATTGGTCGCCATGAGTGGAGGAATCGATAGCACCGTCACCGCGATGATGCTGCATGATGAAGGCTACGAAGTGGTAGGCATTACCATGAAAACTTGGGATTACGCAAATTCAGGTGGGTCAAAAAAGGAGACCGGTTGTTGCAGCCTCGATTCAATAAACGATGCCCGGCAGGTTGCTGTCAACATGGGTTTTCATCACTTCATCGTGGATATCCGGGAAGAATTTGGCGACTACGTGATTGACAATTTTGTCGATGAATACCTGGCCGGGCGGACGCCCAACCCCTGCGTCCTTTGCAATACGCACATCAAATGGAATGCGCTACTGAAACGAGCGGATGCCCTGGATTGCGAATTTATTGCCACCGGACACTATGCCATCATCAAGGAAGAAGGGGGTAGAAAATTCATCACCAAGGCTGTAGACCGGAATAAGGACCAATCCTATGTCCTATGGGGACTGAGTCAGGACTGTCTCCGTCGAAGCCGCTTCCCCTTGGGCGAACTGACGAAGCCGGAAGTGCGGCAATTGGCGTTCGATTGGGGTTATGAGGAACTGTCCAAAAAAAGTGAGAGCTACGAAATCTGCTTCGTGCCCGACAATGACTACCGCGGCTTCCTAAAACGCAAAGTAGAAGGGCTGGAGGCAAAAGTCGCCGGCGGTCGTTTCGTCAATGCCCAAGGAGATGTCCTCGGCACGCACGAAGGCTATCCGTTTTACACGGTGGGGCAACGAAAAGGGCTTGGAATTGCCTTAGGACACCCTATGTACGTCACGGAAATACGACCAGAATCGAATACCGTGGTTTTGGGCGATGTGGATGAATTGATTCGCAACGGGATGTCCG
>CAZJYF010000459.1:0-3742 GCA_964549665.1 uncultured Saprospiraceae bacterium | reverse complement strand
GTAGCGATTTTCCGCTCTTGCAAGGCCAGATGCGCGGCAAGCCCATTACTTTTTTGGATAATGCTGCCTCAAGCCAAAAGCCTCAAATCGTCCTCGATGTTCTCGACACCTATTATCGAACGCAAAATGCCAATATCCACCGGGGCGTCTATGAATTGAGCCAGATAGCTACCGATGCCTATGAAAATGCGCGAAGGACCGCAAAAAACTTTTTGGGCGCGAAATCGGATAAAGAAATCATTTTTTTGCGTGGAGCAACGGAAGGCATCAACCTCGTGGCCGCTTCCTTTGGGCGGAAAAATATTCGACAAGGCGATGAGATCATCATTACGGAAATGGAACACCATTCCAACATCGTCCCCTGGCAGCTACTTTGTGAAGAAAAGGGAGCTAAATTGAGGGTGGTTCCGATAAATGACAAAGGCGAGTTGGAGATGGGAGCCTTCAAAAACCTTCTCAACGAGCGAACCAAATTGGTTGCCCTGGTGCATATTTCCAATTCCTTGGGAACCATCAATCCTGTCAGAGAAATCATCGAATTGGCGCATAAATGGGAAGTGCCCGTTTTGTTGGACGGTGCGCAGGCAGTTCCCCACCAAAAAGTAAATGTGCAAGAGTTGGATTGCGATTTTTACACCTTTTCGGGGCACAAAGTCTTTGGACCAACGGGCATCGGCGTCCTTTACGGGAAAGAAGAATTGCTGGAAGACATGCCCCCCTATCAAGGTGGCGGCGATATGATATTGTCGGTCAGCTTTGAAAAAACAATATTCAACGATTTGCCCCATAAATTTGAAGCAGGCACACCAAACATCGCCGGTACGGTGGGTTTGGCCGCAGCTTTGAATTACGTCCAAAGCATAGGCTATGAACGTATTGCAGCCCATGAAAAAGCTCTTTTGAACTATGCTACCGAAGCGCTTTCTTCCATAGACGGACTCCGAATAATCGGCACAGCCCAAGAAAAGACCAGCGTCCTTTCCTTTGATGTTGAAGGGGCGCACCCCCACGATATTGGGCAATTTCTCGATTATGAAGGCATCGCCGTTCGAACAGGGCATCATTGCACGCAGCCGGTCATGAAGCATTTCCAAGTGCCGGCGACGACACGGGCTTCTTTTTCATTTTACAACACAATGGAAGAAATTGACCGCCTCGCCAATGGATTGAAGAAGGTAATCGAGGTTTTTGTACAACCAAAATAATCATAAAACAGACAGTGGAAGAACTTAGAGAACTCTATCAGGAAGTCATTTTAGACCACAACCGCAGTCCTAGAAACTACGGCAAACTCGCCCATTCAACGCATCATGCCGAAGGCGACAATCCCTTGTGCGGGGATCATTTAGAAGTCTATCTCACGGTAGAAAATGATTTGATAAAAGACATTTCTTTTGAAGGAAAAGGTTGCGCTATTTCCAAAGCCTCCGCTTCCCTTATGACTGACTCTCTAAAAGGAAAAAAGGTGGAGGAAGCCAAGGAGCTATTCGAACAATTTCACGAGTTGATTACCAAAGGAGCCGAAGATATCCCCGATTTCGATGCGATGGGCAAACTAGCCGTTTTTGCAGGCGTTCGGGCTTTTCCTTTGCGGGTAAAATGTGCCAGCCTCGCCTGGCATGCCGTCCTCAGCGCCCTGAATAATGAGAGCGAAGCAGTTGCAACCACCGAATAAGAGAAGCCTTATGCCGTTAGAAAAAGAAAAATTGAAGCAGAAAGTTATCGAAGCTATAAAAACCTGTTACGATCCTGAAATTCCGGTCAACGTGTTCGAACTGGGGTTGATTTACGAAACGAAGGTAGATGAGGAAGGCAGGGTTTTCATTAAAATGACGCTTACATCTCCTGCATGTCCTGTTGCAGAGGCCTTGCCAATGGAGGTGCAACAGAAAATCTTTGCGGTCGAAGGTGTAAAAGATGTGGACATGCAACTCGTTTGGGACCCACCCTGGAACAAAGACAAGATGAGCGAGGAGGCCAAGTTCGCTTTGGATATGTTTTAAAAAAAGAGGGTCACCGGTCAATGGGTCATTGGAGGTCTGTTGTTAATATTGAATTTCTTTAACTTAATTCGCTTAACCATGAAAATTTCAGCACAAGATGAATACGGATTGAGGATACTTCTTCGCTTGGCAAAGACCGATGATGAAGGGCTGAATCTGCTGCAATTGAGCAAAGCAGAAGGGCTGTCGGTTTCCTATGTGGCTAAGCTGACCCGCCTATTGCGCATGGGTGGCTTGATACAAAGTACGCGAGGGCAAAAAGGCGGTTACACTTTATCGAAACCTTCCCATCAAATTAATATTAAAGAAGTGTTGGAAACACTAGGAGGAACCTTTTTCAATGATACTTTTTGCGGCAATCACTCCGGAACGATGCTCTTCTGCACCAATTCGGTTGATTGTTCGGTGCGATCGCTTTGGAAAATGGTCCAAACGTCGGTTGACAACCTTTTAGGAAATGTAAGTTTAAAGGATTTGGTTGGCGCCGAGGTCGATTCAGAATTTCACCTTTTCAACCTTTTGAATGCCACCGAAGCTGTTTGAATTGCGTTTGACCCTACCTTTCTTTTTGAAACAAAATTGTCAAAACCCTTTCTTGGGCTGTCTTCAATTTTCTTCATTCAATTTACAACAATCCTCCAAAATCTCAAGGCTTTGAGGACCAGTGCAAAACAATAAATCCAGAACGCTCAAATTCGGCAAAAAACCGTGTTTTTCTTCAAAAACCTGTGCGTATTTTACGGGAGAAAAATAAGGGTCTTCTTTTGAACGATGCGGTTTAGGGTGGATGCTATTTCGCAAATCTAGAAATGGGTAATTGTTATCCGGTTCTTTATAATTATTGGTAAACTTTACTTCACAATCAATTGATAATAAATCAATTACGGACTCAAAAAAGTCCCAATTCCAATCGAAAAGAAACCGGTACCTTTTAGAATAAAACGGTTCCAACACGTCTGAATAAAATTCAAAATAAGGAGCATTGCCGTAAGCCGACCGAATACTTTGCCAATGTTTAGCCTGCCAGGGTTCGTCATACGCGATGCGAACCTCCCGAATGAGTTGTTGTTCATTCTTTCCCTTTTTCAGGGGGATGGATAAGCGTTGCAGACCGTTTGCCGTTGCGATATGACAGCGGTTGCGGTAACTTCCTTTTTGGTAATGTTCGCATTGTTCAAGAAAGAGGATGTCGCAGCGAATCAATTTTGTAAAATACTGAATCGGGGGGAGGTAATGCAATTCCAATAAAATTGATTTCTTCTGATTCATCGAACAGAAAGTGTAACAACTATTTCACAAAGCAACACAAAGAAAACACAAAGTAACACAAAGAAAATTTCTTAGTGCGTCTTTGTGTTTTCTTTGTGTTGCTTTGTTTAACAACCTGTTCAGAATAAAAAAAGCCTTTCCAAAAATGGAAAGGCTTCTGAAAAATATTTTGACTCAACGGCAATTACATCATACCGCCCATGCCGCCTCCGCCGGGAGGCATCGCAGGCATTCCGTTTTCTTTTTCCGGTTTGTCATTGATAACGCACTCTGTCATCAGCACCATTCCTGAGATGGAACCTGCATTTTCCAAAGCAACGCGGGTGACCTTCGTAGGGTCAATCACACCTGCTTTTTTCAGGTCCTCATATTTGTCGGTCCGTTCGTTGTAACCCATTGGATCGCGGCTTCTGTAAATGGGTTTGAGGACCACAGCACATTCCTTTCCAGCATTTTCGGCGTTGATTCGT
>CAZJYF010000458.1:0-3767 GCA_964549665.1 uncultured Saprospiraceae bacterium | reverse complement strand
CTCACTTCTAGCTGCCGGAGCCATTCACCATCATTTGATTCAGGCGGGTCTGCGAAATAAAACTTCGATTGTCATCGAAGCAGGTGATGTTCGGGAGACACATCATTTTGCAACTTTAATCGGCTTTGGCGCCAATGCTGTCAACCCTTACATGGTCTTTGCCACGATAGCAAATTTGAAGAGACGAAGATTTTTTGAACCCGAATTCGATTTAAATATTCTTTTTGAAAAATATAAAAAAGCAGTCGGAAAAGGCTTGTTGAAAATCATGTCGAAAATTGGCATTTCTACCCTGCAATCTTATCAGGGAGCGCAAATATTTGAAGCGCTGGGAATAAATGATGCCGTCATTGAAAAATGTTTCAATGGAACCGTTTCGAGAATTCAGGGCATCGGGTTTGACGGCATCGCGAGAGAAGTTTTGACACGTCATAAAATTGCCTTTCCGGCAAAGTCCATCCCAAATTCTCAACTGGAAGACGGCGGAATTTATCAATGGAAGCAACGGGGGGAAGAGCACTTGTTCAATCCTCAATCGGTTCATTTGCTCCAATATGCCGCCCGCAAAAACGACCCTCTTTCGTTTAAAAAATACACCAAATTGGTGAATGAGCAGAGCGAAAAAGCGATGACTTTACGTGGTCTGCTCACTTTCCGAAAAGGCAATCCGGTTCCCATTGAAGAAGTGGAACCTGTCGAAAATATTCTCAAACGATTTGCGACGGGGGCAATGTCGTTCGGCTCTATTTCGCACGAAGCGCATTCGACGCTGGCGATTGCCATGAACCGCATCGGCGGCAAAAGCAACAGCGGCGAAGGCGGCGAAGATGAGATTCGCTTTTTCCCAAAAAAGAACGGCGATTGGGAACGTTCCGCCACCAAACAGGTCGCTTCGGGCCGCTTCGGCGTGACGAGCTACTACCTCACAAATGCGGTGGAATTGCAAATAAAAATGGCGCAGGGCGCCAAGCCGGGGGAAGGCGGACAATTGCCCGGACACAAAGTGAACGAATGGATTGGTAGGGTGCGCCACTCTACTCCCGGAGTGGGTTTGATTTCGCCGCCGCCTCACCACGACATTTACTCTATCGAGGACCTGGCACAGTTGATTTTTGATTTGAAAAATGCCAATCCGAGCGCCCGTATCAACGTCAAATTGGTTTCAAAAGCGGGGGTCGGCATCATCGCATCGGGCGTCGCAAAGGCGCACGCGGACGCCATCCTCATTTCTGGCGATAACGGCGGTACGGGAGCTTCGCCGATTACCTCTATCCACCACGCAGGTCTTCCCTGGGAATTGGGCATTGCGGAAACCCATCAGACTTTGGTCAAAAATAAACTCCGCGACCGGGTTACTTTGCAAACCGACGGCAAAATCCTCAGCGGGAAAGATATGGCCATAGCCACTCTTTTGGGCGCCGAAGAATGGGGCATCGCGACCGCAGCCCTCGTAGTGGAAGGCTGCATTATGATGCGCAAATGCCACCTCAACACCTGCCCCGTCGGCATTGCCACACAAGATTCCGAACTCCGCAAACGATTCACCGGAAAGCCGGAATACGTCATCAATTTTTTTACTTTTTTAGCCCAAGACCTCCGCGAGATAATGGCGGAATTGGGCTTCCGCACGGTAAATGAAATGGTTGGAAAAGTGGAGATGCTCAAATTGAAAAAAGGGATCAACCACTGGAAATACAAACACCTCGACCTAAGCCCGATTCTATACAAAGAGCCCGCCGACGAAGCAATCGGACAGCATAAAAAAGTCGAACAAGACCACGGCATTGAAAATGTGTTGGACAAAAAACTGATCGAGTACGCCAAACCCGCCCTCGAAAGGGGTAAAACCGTCGAAACCACCTTCCCCATTTTGAACACCGACCGCGCCGTGGGGGCCATGCTTTCGCATGAAATATCGAAACGCTACAAAGGAAAAGGGCTTCCGGAAGGAACCATTCAATTTCGCTTTCGCGGCTCGGCAGGCCAAAGTTTTGGCGCATTCGGTGCCAAGGGATTGTGCTTTACCCTCGAAGGCGAAGCCAACGATTATTTCGGGAAAGGCTTGTCAGGCGCCACGCTCATTGTAGTGCCTGACCGGGAAGCAACTTTTGAAGCTGCCGAAAATATCATCATCGGGAACGTCGCCTTTTACGGCGCTACTTCGGGTCAGGCGTATATCAAAGGCATGGCCGGCGAGCGCTTTTGCGTTCGCAACAGCGGCGTATGGGCGGTAGCGGAAGGCATCGGCGACCACGGCTGCGAATACATGACCGGCGGCAGGGTGGTCATCCTCGGCGAAACGGGAAAAAACTTCGCTGCTGGGATGAGTGGAGGCATCGCCTACGTTTACAACCCCAACCACACGTTTGAAAGCAAGGTTAACAAAGAAATGATTGACCTGGACCCAATGGAAAAAGAGGATTTCTTAACGGTTCGAAAAATGATCCGGGAGCATTTCAAACTTACTGCAAGCAAACAAGCCTTGGAAATCCTGAACGATTGGAATGCCTGCAAGGAGCATTTTACGAAAGTGATGCCACGGGATTATAAGCGGGTGCTGAACCAAAAGAAAAAAGAAGCCAAAAAACTTCCTTTGAATGGCTCGAAAAGGAAAGTGGGCAAAGTGGTGGTTTCGTAACAAATAAAAGCCTTGTGTGCTTCTAAAAGAAAGTCATTAAACGGTTACTTGGTAAAGATTGAGTCCTGTAATAAATTTAAAATCTTTCAAATTCAGTGTATAAAGAGGTATTTCGTGGTAAAGCGCAGTAGCAGCAATAATTGCATCTGGCATTGCTAAATTATGACTCAATGAAAAAGATTCCATTAACCGAAGAAAACGGATGCAAATTGGAGGATTTATTTCTAACTGCTGAAGGTGAGAAATATCTTTGAGGATTTGGTTGAGTTCTTTTTTATTTAAGGCACCAAAAATTAATTCACCCGTAGTGATAACACTTACTGCTATATTTGGCTGGCCAATTTTTTTGAGTTTACCAACAACTGGAAGGTTATTTTTATAAAACTCAATAATAACGTCGGTGTCGCAAAGAACTACTTTTTGATGCGCCATGCTTGTTTTCGAACTTGGTTTGCGTCAATATTCCTACCGGAAAAAAGTCCGGCAGATTTGAAAAAATCGTAGCCATCCGATTTTTGATGATTTGCAGATTGCTCTGACTGGATTTCAATAAAGTCCAATTGCTTCAACAGTTCCAACAAAAAAGCATATTTGCTATTGTCCTTTAATTTGATGACAAATTCCTTCATAACGATTAACTTTTTTCTATTGAAATCTCAAAATAGTTCATTTCGTTCAAAAATCAAAACGTAATTATAAATCATGGTGATTTTGAAAATTCACCCTGATTTTGAAATAATAATTCATAAAAAATGGCAGACCCAAAAGGATTCCTAAAATACCCCCGCGAAACCCCCTCCTCGAGGGATTCAAAAGCGCGGATAAAAGACTACAAAGAAATTTACAAAAACTTCGCGGAGGAGAAGACGGTGCGACAGGCTGCCCGCTGCATGGATTGCGGCATTCCTTTTTGTCACAATGGTTGCCCTTTGGGCAATATCATTCCCGATTTCAACGACGCCGTTTATGGAGAAAATTGGAAGTTGGCGTTTGATATTTTGAGCAGCACCAATAACTTTCCTGAGTTTACCGGCCGCATTTGCCCGGCCCCCTGCGAGGCAGCTTGCGTGTTGAGCATAAATCAGCCTGCAGTAGCCATCGAGCATATTGAAAAAACCATCGCCGAGAC
>CAZJYF010000457.1:0-3779 GCA_964549665.1 uncultured Saprospiraceae bacterium | reverse complement strand
GTTCAATGACTGGGACACGAGGCGCATTTCAAAAATCAATTAATAGAGGTTCCCTGAAGTAACGATAATAAAATAAAACTTTATGGTCCAGTCGTTGGATGCGATAAAACGACCAATCGAGCAGGAATTGAAACAATTCGAAAAACATTTCCGGGAATCCATGCGCAGCAATGTACCCTTGTTGGATAAGATTACTTATTACATAGTACGGAGGAAAGGAAAGCAGGTTCGGCCGATGTTCGTTTTTTTGAGCGCAAAACTTTGCGGAGATGTCAATGAATCGAGTTTCACGGCTGCCTCCCTCGTCGAGTTGCTGCACACGGCTACTTTGGTGCATGATGACGTCGTTGATGACGCCTACGAACGAAGGGGGTTCTTTTCCATCAACGCCCTCTGGAAAAACAAAATTGCCGTTTTGGTAGGCGATTATTTGCTGTCCCAGGGATTGATTTTGGCGCTCCGAAATAAAGAATTTCAACTGTTGGAATTCGTTTCCAACGCCGTCAAAGACATGAGCGAAGGCGAGTTGTTGCAGATTGAAAAAGCCCGCCGCCTCGACATCGAGGAAACTATCTATTACGAAATAATACGCCAAAAGACGGCATCCCTGATTGCTGCTGCCTGCGCCGCCGGAGCCGTTTCAACCACAACCGACCAGGAAAAGATAGAGCGGATGCACGCCTTTGGTGAAAAAATCGGAATTGCTTTCCAAATCCGCGACGATTTATTTGACTTTGGCACGGCCGAAATCGGGAAACCAACCGGAATTGACATCAAAGAAAAGAAAATGACCCTGCCCTTGATTTATGCCCTGGAAAAAGCCTCCAAAAAGGACAAACGACGCATCATCAACAACATCAAGCGGCACAACCACAAACCGGAAAAAGTCAAAGAAGTGATTGAATTTGTGCATCAAAGCGGAGGTTTGGAATATGCGAAGGAGGCGATGCTGACCTACAGGGAACAAGCCTTTGCATTGCTCCACGCCTTTCCCGAATCGGAAACGCGTAACTCCCTTGAAGAATTGGTGTTGTTTGTTACGGACAGAAAGAAATAGACTAGCCCAATCGGCAGTCAGCAGTCGGCGGTTTTCAATCACAACAAGCTATTGGTTTTCAATAAATTGTGAAAGTTAACAGGGGTTAGTCATTTTGACAACCGGAGCTATTTCGTCAGCAGATTTTTATACAATTCTTTATCTTTCAGAACCTCCACCGCTTTTTTAATCTCTTCATCGTTGCGTAAGCCAATCTTAATTTTCCCTTTTCTGTAGTAATACCGGCCGCTAATTTCTTTTTCAATTTCATTGATGATGGCGGCTTTGTGTTTCTCTAAATTGTCTTTTTTGGCAGCAATAATTTTAGCCTTAATCGCCTCGACATCCCCTTCTAAATGGTAGCCATCTGCCTTCGCCTGCTCTTTAAATTTTTCCAACACCTGTTCGCTTTTCGTATCGTAATAAAAATGGTTCTCGTACAAATAGCCAAGAAAGCCGTCCCATTCGGAAAAATGGAAATCCTCCACGGGCGGAATGGTTTCGTGTTTAAGGCAATATTGGGTGACATAGTTGAAAATCAAAGGTTTTTCTTCCAGGGTTTTTAAAATATCCGATTCCCCGTCGCGGTCCATGAGAACATCCGGTTTTAGTCCTCCGCCGTCCAAAACGACCCGCCCATTCCTCGTTTTGAAAGGCGTTCTTCGCTCATCGGGAATATGCGCAGGTTTGCCGTCTTGGTATTCGACGCTTTGAATGCAGCGGCCACTTGGAATGTAGTACTTAGCCGTCGTCATTTTCACCTTTGAACTGTAACCGACATCGCGCGTATTTTGAACCAAGCCCTTCCCGTAGGAACGTTGACCAATCAACACCCCTCTGTCCAGGTCCTGAATGACGCCGCATACAATCTCGGAGGCCGAGGCAGAATTGTTGTTGATTAAAACGGCCAAGGGAATTTCGGCATCGACAGGAGGGTTCAATGTTTTGAAACTCCGGTCCCAATCTTTGACCTTCCCTTTTGTCGTAACGACCAATTCTCCTTTTGGAATGAATACGTTGCAAACATTCACGGCTTCCGCCAACAGCCCACCGCCGTTGCCCCGCAGGTCCAAAATGACGCCCTTCAAATCGGGGTTTTCCTCCTTCAAGGCCTTCAGACCTTTGGCGACATTGCGACCTGCCTGCCGCGTAAAAGTGGTCAAGGCGACATAGCCTATTCCGTCCGCCACCATCCCGTGATACGGAACGTTGGGAACGCGAACTTCATCCCGGACTAATTTGATTTTCAAGTCTTTATCTTCTCCAGGGCGGCGAATAGTCAACTCCACGGCTGTGCCGGGATAGCCTTTTAAAATTTCGTTCACCTCTTCGGAAGACTTGCCTTTTGCAGGGTGACCGTCCACGGCAACCAATTGGTCACCTGCCTTCAGGCCCGCCTTGAAAGCCGGTGAATCTTCGTAGGGTTCAGTAATTGTGATATAGTCATCGATGATCTTTATCTGAGCGCCGATTCCGTTGTATTTCCCCTCTGTGATGTAGCGAAAGCCTTCAATTTCCGATTCGGAAATGTAATTCGTGTACGGGTCCAGCGATTCCAACATCGCATCCACCCCCGTGCGCATCAATTTGGCGGGGTCCAAATCATCCACGTAATAGGTGTTGATTTCCTTGTAGAGATTGGTGAAAATTTCAATGTTCTTTGCTATCTCAAAGAATTTGCCGTGGTCCGTTGTGTAAGTCGTAGAGACACCAATGAAAAGGACAACCAACAAACCAAGCACCTTTAGTGAACGCCTATTAAATTTCATTTTAAATAATTTTGGAACAACTTTTTGGGTTTGGGTTTCAAGGATGTAAATATATAGAAAATAAATAAATTTATGCGGCCTAAACTTCCTAATGATAATTATATTCTTAAAATGCCACTTGCTAGAAAAAAGTTTGTGCTATTTTGAATAGACCAATTTAGGAGGTAACTCATATCTTTACAAAAGTGTAAAGCGAAGTAACTTTGAGAAATAAAAAAGTTGAAACTAAGGGTGGTACAACGAGTTCGTGACAAAATGCCTACCAGGACATAGACTTCAAGAGAGCACCACCTTTAGCTATCTTTTTCTGAAGCTGAACAGTACTTAATGACATTCCCAAGTACATACGTATGTATTGGAATGATCAAGCATAAAATATGAGTGAAGCCGGAAAAAAAGATTTTCAACTTATTGTTTCCCTTTTTTAAAAATCAAAGTTATCATGCAATTAGAAGTTGTCAAGTATTCCCTCGGAACGGACGTATCGGAAAAGGAATTGGAAGTATGCTTCAAAGAACTGCTCGAGGATCAAAGCACCAAAATTAAGGGCAGTCGCAAATTTACAAATACCTTATCGGGCTTGAGATCATTGGAAAAATGGATAGCCAAACGTCGAAAAGATGCCTCCGTGCGCTTCGTAATCGTGATGGAAGCCACTGGTGTATATCACGAAAACGCAGCTTATTACTTCACCAATGCGGGTTATCCGGTAGCTGTTGTTTTACCGAATCGAACAAAAGATTATCTGAAATCTTTGGGATATAAATCTAAAACAGATAAAATTGACGGGCGGGGTCTGGCACAGTTGGGAGCAGAGCGCAATTTGCGCATATGGAAAAAACCCAATCCACATATTGTGGAATTGCGCAATCTTATCCGGTATAAAAACACGCTGGAACAGATGAAGACCCAAAACTGTAATCGCCTGCATGCCCAGCAGCATTCCGCAGGGCCTGGTCAATTGGTTATCAGGG
>CAZJYF010000456.1:0-3782 GCA_964549665.1 uncultured Saprospiraceae bacterium | reverse complement strand
GTTTGGAAACTTAATTTATCGGGTTATCGGAGGGATTTTATGAAAGGACAGGGTTTTGTCGCAAACTCGTAGTTGCTGGAAATCAGGTAAGAAATGGACACATTTTTAAGAGGTGAAAACGGATGAAAAAACCTGTGCAAAGCTGCTAAATCCGTTAAATCCGTGCCCTATCGATGAAACATTGTTTTTGGGACAAAGGCCTGTGTGAAGGCCTTAACGGACGTCGACAACCTCAAATTCCGTTCTTCGGTTGTTCCGTCTTCCGTCTTCGGTCTCGTTAGTGTCGATGGGTTGGCTTTCTCCAAAGCCTTTGTAAGTCAAGCGCATGGGATTGATTCCGTTTTCCACTAAAAAATCATTTACTGCTTTGGCGCGGTTTTCAGAAAGCATTTGGTTGTCTTCTTCCGAACCGACATTGTCCGTATGTCCGTTTATTTGGATGTCCAACTTGGGATTTTCTTCGAGTAGGTTTTTCAGACGGGTCAATTCGAGGACCGATTGGGGTAGCAAGGCTGCCGAGCCGGTTTCGAAGAAGACGTTTTTTAAAATGATGGGTTGGGATTTCGGTGGTGGGGTTTCTCCCGATCCGCCTGTCGTTCTTACGGGGATTGGGACGAGACCTATTTCGAGCAAAAAAGGTTGGTCGGATTCCATGTCCCGGGTCAACGCAAAGTTTTCGGAATGGAACAGGTATTTTTCTTTGGAAACATCGAGTGCATAATCTTTCCCGATGGGCAGCGTAACCAAAAATTCGCCATCCTCTTCCGTAACGGAGGAGGCATGGATGTTTCCGGTCGCCAGATCGACAAACTCGACCTTGGCGGAGAGGCGTTGCAGCGTCTCGTCGTCAAAAACCGTGGCTTTCACGTAGGTTACCGGTTGGGGTCTCGCCGCTTGGTACAATTCGAAACTGTAAATGTCGGTCGTCCCGTTGCTTTTGATATTGTCGAAAGAAGAATCACCTTCCTGAAGGTTGGCGATGTCGCTTGCAAAATAAGCCGTTTTGCCATCCAGGCTGATGATTAAAGCGCCTTCGTTGCCTTTGGTGTTGATGGGATAGCCTAAGTTTTGCGGCTCTCCCCAACTGCCATCGGCTTGTTTTCTGGAATAAAACAGGTCAAAACCACCCATGCCGGGAAGACCGTTTGACATGAAATAAAGGGTTTTCCCATCGGGGTGGATGAAGGGAGATTGTTCTGCCTTGTTGGTGTTAATCACCGCCCCCAAATTTTTGGGGGTACCCCATTGACCGTTTGGGCGGCGGAAGCTGACCCATAGGTCCTTGCCCCCTTGCCCCCCTTTGCGCGTGCTTGAAAAATAGATGGCTTTTCCATCTGCCGAAACGGAAGGAAGTGATTCCCAAGCCGATGTGTTGATGGGCTGTCCAATATTTTTTTGCGGGGTCCATCGACCTTTTTTTATTTCCGAAAAGTATAAATCACAACTTCCGAATCCATCCCTGCGATTACAGGCGGTGAATACCAAAAACTTTCCGTCGGCAGAAATGCTTTGCCCACCTTCGTTGAGGTAGGTGTTCAAACTCTCAATCGGGCGTCCTTTTTGCCATTCCCCCCCTTCTTTTGTGCTGATGAAAAAATCTTCCTGCCCTCTGACCACAGCCGTGTAGATTAAGGTCTCGCCGTCGGCAGTCAGCGAGGGCAAATATTCGGCTCTGGGGGTATTGATGTTCGGACCCAAACTTTTCGGCTCGAAGGGGACGGGATTTTTTATAGCCTCAGCAGCGAATTGGGCATTGCGAAAATAGACTTTGGCTTTTTCTATTCGGCGGCTCCTTTTCGGATGGGAGTCGAGATAATTTTGAAAATGGAGGGCTGCTTCTGAAAATTTACTTTGTTTCCATTCTATCAATCCGAGGTTGTAAAAGGCGTTTTCACTGAAATGTGGATCAATGGCAATTACTTTTTCGAAGCCTATTTCAGCTTCTTCCAGGTTTCCCAGGTCGTATTTCAAATTCGACCATTGGAGTAAGGCATCTAAGAATTCGGGTTCCAATTCCAAGGCCTTTTCGATTTGGGCGAGGGCTTTTCTGGGCTGCCCGTTGAAAGATTGTCGCATCCCCTCGTCGTAATATTTTTTAACCTTGGCCTTCGCCGTTTTCGCAGTGACGTAGTCTTGCTGAGCATTAAATTCAATGGAAAATAATAATAAAATTATATTGAAGATTATCCGGAATTTCATAGTAAGTAGTCATTGGTCATTTGCAATCATTTGGTCATTGGCCGCGCTAAAATTGGAAAGGAAGCACGAAGTGAACTTTCCATTGGATTCTTCCCAGAATCAAAAACCAACAATTCCAAAACGCCAAAAGGAATATTTTATTTAAAATACTTCCCGGCCATCTCATCTCTCAAAAAAAATGGTCATTGACTCCAAGTCAATGACCATTTTTCGTTATGGAAAAGTGAACTTCTTAAACCAGTTCTTCCAACAGCTCGGCTGCTTTTTTGCAGCCCAATTCTGCGGCTTCTTTGAAGTCATTTACAAACCCGCTTTCGCCAACTTTTTGACGTGCCAAGCCCCTGTTGAAAAATTGCTCGGCAATGAAATCCGGTTCATCTTTGTCTTCCTCCAATTCAATAGTGGTGCTAAAAGCATCGACGGATTCAGCGTATTGTTCTTCTTGAAATAGGGCTTTCCCGTAATTGGAAAAAGCATTTTTACGACGTTTGAAATTTGGGTCGTCGGGTTTAAAAAACCGCTTGGTGAACATCCGGAGTTCAGTGACGGCAGCTTTGGTATCTTTCAATTGCAAATGCAATTCTCCTTTTAGGCGGCGGGCATCCCAATAAATTGATTGGTGGGGGATCGATTTTTTAATCGTCATGTCCAAATCGGAAATTGCGGCTTTTAAGTCACCCTTTATGATTTGTATTTTGGCCCTGCCTAAATACGGCTCAGAATTATTCGGATTAATATCAATGCTTTTGGAAAAGTCATAGATGGCATCGTCGTAATTTTTTAGCATAAAGTTCACATATCCGCGTCGTTCATAAGCCAGGGCGTGGCGTTCGAATTTTTCAATAGCTTTGGTCAGGGCTTTTTTGGCTTCGCCTTCCATTCCCTCGCATTTCACCAATTCGCGGCCCTTCAAATAGGCTTGTACTGCAATTTTGTCGCTGTCGGGTTCAATGAGAAACTGCTCGACGAGTTTTCCTTCTGAAATAATCCACGCGCGCAAATTACCTGCAATGGCAAATTCATTAATGTATTTGAGCAGGTTGATGGTATTTTTCCAACTTTTTTCTGAGGATTCAGGAGAAATGAATCGGGGAACATCAAGGGCGTGGGTTGTTTCTTCAAAAACTTCCTCTTCGTTCAAAAGAATGTCGTTTCTATAATAGTTTTCGTTGCGGTGATGATACATTTTCAACACCTGCTCAAAACTCCTTGACGAGCCGAATTCGAGGCGTCCGGAAAAAATTGTTTTGTAAGTACTCATTTTGCTGCTGTTTGGAGGAATTAACAATTATTTTTTTTAAAACTTAAGTGCAGTTCCTCAAAAGCTGGCATTTAGTTTCAATAATTTTTGAATTTGTCCACAAAACGATTTATCACTTCAAGCCTTAACTCCCCTGATTAAGGTTACATCTTCAAGGGGGTGAGAAATATTAGTAACTACACGCAGTTCTCTCAATAAATATGTTCAAAAATGAAAACGGTTGGGGAATGTTTTGTTTAGGTCGGCTTTGATTTTTTTAGCAAGCAAACGACATGCAAATTTCCGAAAATTATTTTGTATAACCAAATAATTATTACCACCT
>CAZJYF010000455.1:0-3797 GCA_964549665.1 uncultured Saprospiraceae bacterium | reverse complement strand
AAACCTGCTTTGTGGGCGAAAAGAATTGGCGAGGATTTCAAAGAAGCCGGGGAAAACCCAACTGTTAAATTTCTTTCTAATAAATGAATCATGGTATCTTGTTGACCTGCCGGGTTTCGGATATGCCAAAACTTCCAAAAAAAAGCGATTCGAATGGGAAGAAATGATAGCCCAATATTTGAAAAAAAGAAAAAACTTGCAGTGTGCCTTTGTTTTGGTGGATGCCAATGTGCCTCCACAACAAATTGATATTGAATTCATAAACTGGCTTGGTAAAATGCAAATTCCTTTTGTTTTAGCTTATACAAAAACGGATAAAATGACCCCCAATAAGCTCGAGCAAAATATTCAGGCCATCGAAAAGGAATTGCACAAATACTGGAATGAGTTGCCTCAGCGATTTATCACCTCTGCCAAGGAGGGAAGTGGGAAGGAGGAAATCCTGGAATTTATCGGTTCCGTTAACCGGCAGTTTAGGTTTGATTAACAAAAAACAATTGATTAAAATGGGAGAAAGGTCAAAAATATACCCCCACGTCATCCCCGAAATGAGCGATTGGCCTATTTATAAAATGTTGGCCGACCGAAAAAATTTTGTAAAGGAAATTGAAGAATTCACCTTGCAGCGGCTGCTCAAAAAACACGGCGATGAAATTGGCGACCTTGTGGCCAAAACCATTTATCTGGAGCGCATTCGCATCAAAGAAGAGCCGTGGAAAGTTGATCCTCCGAACGAGAGGTTGTTCTGGAAAAGAATTCGCAAACAATTGATTGTCAAATCTTTGGACAAGAATACTGAGGAAGCCAGGGCTTCTATTGAAAAGATTCTTCGCCAAATCCTGCATCGCTATACAGAAGAAATTGTTGGTACTTTTAAAATTTCTACTTTTCGCTTTGCCCGGAGATTTCTGACGGTTTTTTTTAACCGCCTTCTCAACACCGCCGCCGGAAGGAATTTAAAGCGAATCTATGGCACCAAATACCACTTTTATGAACGACTTTTGACCAAAGGGGAAGTGGAAAAAGTGCGCAAACTGATGACCAAGGGAACCGTTGTTTTCGTTCCTACCCATTTCAGCAATCTCGATTCAATCCTCGTCGGTTATGCCATGGACCGAATTGTCGGACTTCCTTCCCCCTCTTATGGGGCAGGGCTTAACCTCTACAACACGGGTTATACTGCCTATTTTATGAACCGTCTGGGAGCTTACCGGGTCGATAGGCGTAAAAAAAATCCCATCTATCTGGAAACGCTCAAATCCATGTCGAATCTTTCCATTCAACGAGGAACGAACAGCCTTTTTTTTCCAGGAGGAACGCGTTCGAGAATAGGGGCATTGGAAACAAAATTAAAGTTGGGATTGCTAAGTACCGTGATGGAGGCACAACGGAGTTTATATGAAAAAGGAAGAAAAGACAAAGTATTTGTGGTGCCCATAATCACTAGCTACCACGTCGTATTAGAAGCCAAATATTTGATTGAGCAACATTTGCGCCGAACGGGGAAAGAGCGGTACATCAAATTGAGGGATGAGTTTCAGAGCTTTCGCAAAATCATCAAATTTGCCTGGAATTTCTTTTCTCAACCTTCTGAGATAACGCTTTCTTTCGGAAAACCGATGGACGTGTTGGGCCATTTCGTTGACGATGAAGGCATTAGCTATGACCAATTCGGAAAACCTCTCGATGTAAGGGATTACTTCATCAGCAAGGGGGAGGTTAGTGCAGATTTCCAGCGGGAATCGGAGTACACAAGAATATTAGCCGAACGCATTGTAAATCGCTACCACAAAGAAAATATAGTCTTAACCAGCCATCTTGTTGCCTTTGCCGCATTCAACATCTTAAGAAAGGAAAAACCAAAACTGGATTTGTACGGCATCCTCCGCCTGCCAACAGACGATTATATTTTCTCGAAAGAGTTATTAATAAAAGTAGTCCAGCGACTCAAGAGCCGACTCATAGAACTTCAAAAACTAGGCAGGATTAAACTTTCAAAACAAATTTATTTGGAACCCGCCGACCTGATAGCCGACGGGATAAAAAATCTGGGAATTTACAATGCGGAAAAACCTCTTATTTACAATAACAGGGGGGAACTGATTAGCGAAGATTTTAAAATGCTCTATTATTACCACAACCGCTTGGAAAATTATGGCCTGGATAAATTTATTCAATGGAAAAAAGAAACCCAAATGGAAAGGAAAACGGTGGCTGCTGAATGAATCTTCAATTCTTAGCAAATCCGTGTTGCATCAAAAATCCATCTTTCCTTTTTCCAAATGTTCATGCGGAAAGGATTGGACTAAACGGCATATTTAATAGCAGACGAAAGGAATCCCTGACCGGGAAACATCGCTTTAACACCTGTCATGAACTTTATCATCTTCGATTTGGAAGCTACTTGCTGGGAAGGTAAAATCCCTTCCCTGATTCCCGAAATCATCGAAATCGGGGCCATTAGAATGAACAGATATGGAGAAGTTTTAGGGGTATTTGACCGTTTTATAAAACCCATCCTTAATCCCAGATTATCAATATTTTGTAAAAAATTGACCTCTATCAATCAAGTAGATGTGGACAGGAGTTCCTCCTTTGTGAAAGTAGTAGAAGATTTCCAGGATTGGGCCGAAATTTTTTACGAGGAATACCTATTGTGCTCCTGGGGTGAATTTGATAAAAAAATGTTGATACAGGATTGCCAATTGCACGATATGGAAACCGAATGGGTTGAACCGCATCTAAACTTAAAGAAGCAATACCACGAAATCAAGCACCTGCGACGCACCCGGGGACTGAAATCTTCCGTAGAAAAAGAAGGATTTGAATTTACAGGCATCCATCACCGGGGTGTTTCCGATGCGGAAAACCTGGCCAAATTATTCGCTAAATACCTCGATGAATGGCGTTATTAGGCAGCCGGTTTTAATGGGTACTTTTTTTGTTGAGGGTTGAGATGGTCTGGACTTCTCAACCCTCAACCAATCTCAACAATTCAAAATGACCGTTTATCCAAGTGCATACACTTCGTCCCTTTTCGAAAAAACTTGAAAATCGATTGGAGAATTGTGGCAAGCTGTTGATTCTCTGCAAAAGAAAATGATACTTTTGTCCAATAAATATCTATCAGGCTACTGACGTCAAATAATACTGACCAATGACCTCTTGACCAATGACCCTCTGACTAATTGACCTTTTGACCAACTGACTACTTAAATGGCAGGTAATACCTTCGGACAGGCTTTTAAAATCACCACCTTCGGTGAATCCCACGGCAAAGCAATTGGCGTCATTTTGGACGGTTGCCCCGCGGGGCTGGAAATTGACGAATCGTTTATCCAAAGCGAACTCGACCGACGACGACCCGGGCAATCGGGCATTGTCACGCAGCGACAAGAAAGCGACCTCGTTCAAATCCTTTCCGGCGTCTTCGAAGGCACAAGCACCGGCACGCCGATAGCGATGGTCATCTTTAACGCAGATGCCCGTTCAAAAGATTACGGCCATATCGCCGACAAATTTCGACCCTCACACGCTGACTTCACCTATTCCGCCAAATACGGCAAGCGCGATTACCGCGGGGGTGGACGTTCCTCCGCAAGAGAAACCGCTGCGCGGGTCGCGGCAGGGGCTGTCGCCAAACTATTGTTGGAAAGAGAAGGGCTTCAAATAAATGCTTTCGTCAGTCAGGTCGGAAACATTACAACGAAGGCAAGCTATCGGGAACTCGATTTGTCAAAAATAGAAGAAACAGCCGTTCGTTGCCCCGATTTGGAAGTGGCTGAAAAGATGATAAC
>CAZJYF010000454.1:0-3803 GCA_964549665.1 uncultured Saprospiraceae bacterium | reverse complement strand
CCTTCCAAAATTTCATCCTCCCAGACGTAAATCGCCATGGGGATGGTGATGCGGGGTTTTTGGGAGAGGGCTTTTATTGCCGGTTTGCTAACGCGATGCGTGGTCGAAGGCAGGCGGTCGTTGGTGATGCGCTGCATGTAGTCGCCGGTGTTGAGGATGATGCTTCCCTGGGGTGGGTTTAGGCGAATCCACTTCCCGTTTTCCCGGTTCAGCACCTGCAAGCCTTCGACTTCCTGCGCTGGAAGCAGGGTGAATAAATCGACGTCTTCGTGCCCCAGCATTCGCCCGGCACCGGTGGAATCGTCCTGTGCGCTGATGGCGGGGTAGTAATTTAGGCGAAAGCCGAAATTGGTGGCCGTCAATTTTTTGTCGTACAAATGCGGGTCGTCAATCAAATAGAGCAGGATGCTTTGCATAATCGGCAGGATTAGTTTTTCGTGTTCCTGCACAATTTGCCGGAAAAAAGGCTCAAAACCGGGCCTCGGCCAGAAGTCTTTCTCGTTGAAATCCGATGTATCGTCCAGGTTGAATGCCCGCCGGCAAAATACCCAACCTTCTACGAGGTCGGGGTGGATGATGGTGGTTTCTTTGATGGGGAAGTAACCCTGATTGACGGAACCGGAGCGCTCGGCTTTGTAGGGCATCCGCTCTTCCCGTCTGGTCTTTTCAAACAATTCAGCTACTTTCTCCTGGGCTTCAACGTACAATTGCGGGTCGACACCATGCCCCGTCAAAACGGCAAATCCAATACCTTCGAGGGCTTCCCCCAATTCCTTTGCAAACTGCCGTTTGCCCTCTGCCCCCCCCTCGAAAAATGGGCGCATATCACAGGTCTTAATATCGTATTCTTCATCAAATTCTTCGATTTCCGGATTTTCCACCAACTGATAGGTTTGCTCTTTATTCACCTGGTCGTATTTGCGAAAATCCTGATTGACGGCTTTGATGCCTTTTTGTTTGTTTGATTTCATCGTGCTGGTGTTTTTGTGAATCAGATTATAGACAAAAGATGAAAGATTGAAAGACACACGGTTGTTAAAATTCAAAGTTCTGTTTTCGGCGTTCAGCTTCACGTTGATATAAAAAAAGTTCAAATGCAGGGAGACCGTTTATCGCGGACTGCCCTTTTTTCAAACGGAGCTATAAATATAGCCAAATAGGACCATTAGCAAAACGCCGGGAACGACCCATTTAATCCAAAAGAAGTAGGTATGTCGCCACCACAGCTTTTCTGAAGTAAAAATCTGGTTCAAAGTAGTCGCTTTTCCCAGCCCCCGGCTGAGACCGATAGCTGCCAGCGCACTTCCCAACACCATCATCCCGGAGCCGAATATTAAATCGAGGATACCTATCAAATCGGGATAGAGCGAACAGGGGAAGGCTATCATCGCACAGGCAATACCGACGGCGGAAATGATTTTCTTGCGAGACCAGCCCAATTTTTTGCTGTCCTCCAAGCCTCCAACCACTACCTCCAACGCGGCAATTAGCGACAAAATTGCCACCAGGGACAAGGCTACCAGAAAAAGGCTTCCGATGAATTGACCTCCGGGCATTTTGTGAAATAATCGGGGCAGGGTGTCAAAAAGCAGCCGCGGGCCGGAAGCCAAATTCAAGCCAAAAGCCAGGACGGTCGGCACGATAAAAAGGGAAGCAAGCAAGGCAGCGCCGACATCGCCGGCGGCCGTGAGCAAAGCCAGCCGGGGTAGTTTTTCGTCTTTTTGCAAGTAGCTTCCAAATATGAGGATGAGCGTACCGCCCAAGCCCAACGAAAAAAAGGTCTGACCGAGGGCAGCAAAAATGTTTTCCGGGTTCAGTGCAGCGAAGTCAGGACGTAAAAAAGCGAGCATGTTCGCTTTGGCATTCTCCAAAGAAAAGGCATGGAAAATCAGGTAGAGGATAGCCACCAAAAAGAAGGGCACAAATATTTTGCTGAGTAGTTCGAGCCCTTTGTTCAATCCCCGATGGAGGACGTAAAGACTTCCTATCAGAGTCACGAGTGAAATGCCAAATTGCAGCCCCCCATTGGCCAGTTGCTTTTCGAATAGGGCAAAGTTTTCCGTCTTGAATCCTTGAAAAACAGAAAAGAAAGTGGTGTAAAGAACGTTTGCGATGACGACCAAATAATAGGAGGCCGCCACTAGTATCGTGAAGATCAACATATAACCGACCAGAGTTCCAAGCCGCTGCCCAAATACTTTTGAGAAGGCCCCCACGGGTCCTTTGCGGGTCTCCCTGCCCAAGGCCATTTCTGCCATCAGGGCGGGCAGGGCAAAAAGAAGGGTAAAAATGAGATACACAAAAAGAAAGGCACTGCCGCCGAATTTGCCCATCATGTAGGGAAAGCGCCAAACATTGCCCAGACCAACGGCCAAGCCAATCATCGTAAAAACAGCGCCAAAGTGAGAGGTGAAAAGTTGTCGTTTAGGCAATGGTCGAATTTTTCAGCCAAGGTAGGGAAAATATACTTTTGTAAGTGTCGCGCCAAATCGGTAATGAGGAGATGACTCCAAGTCACCTCCTCAATGGAGGAACTACGCCAAGCCCAAGTCTTCCCGATGTTCTTGCAAGACAGGAATGATGAACTCAATCAACTGGCGCAATTCCCAACCGAGAAGGGCAGCCCCATTTCGGGCTTCTTCCCGGTCAACAGAGGCAGCGAAGGACTTTGTTTTCAATTTTTTAAGCACCGATTTGGCGGTCATTCCATCCAGTTTGGTCGGGCGAATCAGGCTGGCGGCGATGATAAAACCCGTCAGTTCATCCGCGGCGACGATGCATTTATCGAGGAGGGAATTTCGCGGCACATCCCATTTGGTGTAGTGGCCCGCGATGGCGTGGGCAATTTCGGTTTCCCCCATTTCGCGCAGGCGTTCCACGATGACGGAAGGGTGGCGATCGGGGTACTTTTCGTAATCCGCATCGTGTAGGATACCGACGACGGCAAATTTTTCATCGTCTTCTTCAAAATGCCGGGCAAGGGCCTCCATGACGAGTTCTACGCTGCGGGCATGGCGGCGCAAGGATTCCGTTTTGGTGAGTTCAAAGAGGATTTCGCGGGCTTGTTGTCGGGTCATTTAGTAAAAATTGATTGGTGAAAAAAGGAAGGATAAAGATACTGTACAGCTGTCAAAAAAGATAAAGGAGGCAGACATTTGCCGTATGGCAAAAGGGTGAATTCCCTGAAAATCAATACTTTTGCGTCTTTTGGGAATATTTCATCCAGCCTCACCTATGCGTTACGAACGAAAATACAGGATAGAACACGCCTCCTTCAGCGAAGTGCGGACGGTGCTGAGGGCGGTGCCGCTTTCTTTTCAAACCAGCTACCCCGACCGCCATATCAACAGCCTCTACCTCGACACCGTTTCCGGCCATGCCCTGGCAGACAACCTCGCCGGCATTTCCGAACGCTACAAATTCCGCCTCCGTTGGTACGGAACGGATATGGACAAAGCCACCAAGCCCGTTTTGGAACAAAAAATAAAAAAGAATCAATTGGGAGCGAAAAGGCGCCTTGCACTGCCCGATTTTGAATTTTCGGAAAGATTCAATTTTAGCCGTTTTTTGCAGACCAACACCCCCTTGAGCTCCAATCTCCAGCCCGTCGTATTAGTTCACTACCTCCGAACCTACTTCGTTTCCTTCGACCAAAAAATCCGCGCGACGATAGACAGCCAACTTCGTTTCTTCGCCATCCAGGGTTCCAGACCATTGAAAAATGCCTTTTTAGAAGACCCCGCCATCATCCTCGAAATCAAATACGACGAAAAATACGACGGCGACCTGGACCTGGTTTTTCA
>CAZJYF010000453.1:0-3805 GCA_964549665.1 uncultured Saprospiraceae bacterium | reverse complement strand
AAAAATTTTCCTGCTGGAGGGCTCTGCACTGCTTTTCAAAAGGGTGACTTTAAAAATTTTGACGATGTGTATCACTTTGGAAAACAAGTCGATGTGTTGACCATTGAGATTGAGCACGTCAATGTGGAAGCTCTTCACCGGTTGGAAAATGAAGGACTGAAAATTCACCCAAATCCAAATGTCCTAACCTGTATTAAAGACAAAGGTCTCCAAAAGCAATTTTACGAAAAAAAGCATTTGCCGACGGCTTCTTTCTCCCTTTATAAAAACGGAGAGGCCGTGTTAAAGGCCCTTGGAAAAGGGGAATTACAATTCCCTTTTGTTCAAAAATCGAGAACTGCCGGCTATGACGGGAGAGGCGTTGCCGTGCTCCGGTCGGAAGCCGATTTGGGCAAACTTTTGCCGGTCGGTTCAGTCGTCGAGCCCCTGGTGGATATCGAAAAAGAACTCGCCGTCATAGTGGCCCGCAATGAAAAAGGCGATGTCAGAGCTTTTCCGGTAGTGGAAATGAGGGTCAATCCCAACGCCAATTTGGTGGAGTATTTGATTTGTCCTGCGGTTATGGATCCGGTTATCGCCCGGCGAGCTGAAGAACTGGCTAAAACCACCATTAAGGCCTATAATCTTTGCGGATTATTAGCAGTGGAATTGTTTTTAACAAAAGATAACCAGCTCTTAATCAACGAAGTAGCACCCCGCCCACACAATTCCGGACACCACACAATTGACAGTTGCTACACCACCCAATTCGAACAACATCTGAGGGCCATTCTGAACCTTCCCCTGGGAAGTACCAAGATGAAAACCTCCTCCGTCATGGTCAATTTGCTGGGAGAAGCCGGCTCTATTGGGGAAGCGAACTATGAGGGCTTGGAAGCCTGCCTATCAGTTGAAGGTGTGAAGTTGCACCTCTACGGTAAGAAGACTACCAAGCCTTTTCGAAAAATGGGGCACGCCACAATTTTGGATGCCGATTTGGAAAAAGCGATGGAAAAAGCCAGATTTGTGAAAAACACCTTGAAAATTAAAAACAACTAAATTGAAAAGATTAAAAAATCTTCGGGAAGGAAAATTGTGTACCGGCATTTTAACTCGCAATTAATAAAAAAATCCAATCCTCCATTTTCATGAAAAATAAGGCAATCAGTGAAACCAATTTTCAATTCCCAGGTCAGACCAATTTTTACAGAGGCAAAGTAAGAGATGTCTATACCATCGATGGCCAACTAATTATGATCGCCTCCGACCGGATTTCGGCCTTCGACCACATCCTGCCCCACCCTATTCCATTCAAGGGGCAGGTGCTCAATCAAATTGCCGACCACTTCCTGAAGGCGACCCGGGACATATGCCCAAATTGGCTCGTCGCCACACCCGATCCAAATGTTGCAGTGGGCTTTGCCTGCGAACCATTTCGAATTGAAATGGTCATCCGGGGCTATCTCACGGGCCACGCCTGGCGGGAATACAAAGCTGGCAAGCGAAAGATTTGCGGTTGCCAAATGCCCGACAATATGCAAGAACACGACCCCTTCCCCGAGCCAATCATCACCCCTGCCACCAAAGCTGATGAAGGTCATGACGAGGATATTTCAAGGGAAGAAATTATTGCGAAGGGGTTGGTCCACGAAGAGGACTACGCCCAATTGGAGACCTACACCCGCGCGCTTTTCCGCAGAGGCACAGAAATAGCAGCAGAACGGGGACTTATCCTGGTTGACACAAAATATGAATTTGGCAAAAAAGACGGTCAAATTTACCTCATCGATGAGATTCACACACCCGACAGTTCGCGCTATTTTTACCTGGATGGTTATGAAGAGCGACAAGCTAAGGGGTTGGACCAGAAGCAGTTGTCAAAAGAGTTTGTGCGCGAATGGCTCATGGAAAACGGTTTTCAGGGCTTAGCTGGGCAACAGATGCCGCCAATGCCAGATGCCTTCATCGAAAAGGTCTCCCAACGATACATCGAACTATTTGAAAAAATAACCGGGGAGGCTTTCCAAAAAGCCGATTCCACTGACGTTTTGCAACGAATCGAGCGAAATATTTTGAGGTATCTGGAAAAATAGTCCCACTACAATTTGTTAAAGAAGAAAATACTTGCCGGGGACATTGGGTACAAAAGGGGAGTTTTATATCATCGGCGGAAGGGATGATACGCCACATAATCCTAAACATTATCCAAAGAATGTTCCACCTGCGAATGAGTAACCAATGACGTAACGCTCGGCCAACTATACCCAGCCACCTTCCTTTAGCACGCGGAATAGATAACCATGGTCCGACCAATTGAATAACCTTTTTTTTTATGAAGCCCGAACAATAGAAAGACTATTCCATCCAATCAGCGAGGGAACATCCAATATTTTTTCCATTAACCTTTCCCTTGCTCTTCCAAAATCAATTATGGCTCAGATATTCACGTGACTATGATCTTTTTTGTCAAAGCAGATAATACGTCATACATTTGATGTACCAGGAAAGTGAAAGAGGAATAATGGAAAGGTCCCATGCCAAAACTCAGAATGCTTGATGAAGCTTAAAAACGAATTGGTCGATTTCATCTTGAAAGAATGGCTGCTCATTGCCTCTGGCTCTGGTTTTGCACTGACCTCGTTTTATACCAAACAGATACCAAGCTATTCAATCCAGGAAATGCAGGTGTTGTTGATCCTGTTTAGCCTTTTTATTGCCATTAAAGGCCTTGAAGAAAGCGGTCTTATCCTTATGTTTTCTCAAAGCATTGAGAAGGGAAAAGCCGTTCCCTTAAAACTGATGATGGCAACCTTCTTCCTCTCCATGCTGGTAACAAATGATGTTGCCATAATCGTAATCGTACCCTTAACATTAGGACTCAATATTAATCGCAAATCTATTCTAGTTATCTTGGAGGCACTAGCTGCCAATGCCGGTTCGGCGCTAACCCCTTTCGGAAACCCACAGAATCTTTTCATCTATTGGTTTTACGATATTTCTCCGGCACAATTCATTTTATCAATTGCGCCTTTTTCATTAATGTTCCTTGCCCTTTTAGTCATTTCTTCCCTTTTTGTCCATACGCATAACAACAAAAAATATTTAGCTAAAGCCCAGGAAGTGAGGGTGTTCTCATTTATTAATGGTTTGCTATTAGTAGTTGTATTTCTGACAGTGCTCCGAGTGTTGCCAGTTTCAGCAGTGTTATTTGTGGTTCTTTATGCGCTCCTGTTCGACCGGAAAAGTCTGAACGTCGATTATGCCCTATTGCTCAGTTTTTTTTTCTTTTTTGGACTTGCAGAAAATATGAAATCGTTATTGGCCCCTGAGATAAGACATTCGGGGCACGTATTTCTGTTTTCCGCAATTGCAAGCCAGATAATGAGCAACGTTCCCGCTACCTTGCTTTTTGCAAAGTTTACAACACACTGGAAGGCACTTCTTTGGGGAGCAAATGTCGGTGGTTTTGGCAGTCTTTTTGGATCAATGGCTAATTTGATTGCCTACAAATTTTACGTTACACACGAAAATACGAACAACACGGCTTTCTTTACCCTCAGTTTCCTTGTTGCAGGATATGTGGCTTTTTTTCTGGGTATTGGTTTATATTTCATTCTTGGAAAAATTCCATGAGCCAGTAAGGCTAAACAAAGAAGTGCCAGACCGTTCCGCAATCCGGTTGGGTGCAGGAGTTGGATAACAGCCTGTGAATTTGACAGGCTGGTCATCCATTTATCTGTAAGAGTCAATAGCCTTTCTAACAGATGAGAATAAATAGACACCAAGAATTTGGAACATTGTTTTCAAGTTTTGAGAACCTAATCAT
>CAZJYF010000452.1:0-3817 GCA_964549665.1 uncultured Saprospiraceae bacterium | reverse complement strand
ATACTAATATAGATGTAATTAATTGAATATCAGACTGTTAATTTTAGATGTCCCCAAAAGTGAATTTTAGGAATAATTTTCGCTCCCATTCGTTGAAGTTTCGCGTACCACTCAAATCATTGTTCAATGAATAAGCCACCTTCTTTTTTGCTGTTGTCCCTTTTACTGCTTTTCTCTGCTTGCAAAAATTTCAACGACCTGAAAGACGTGGAAATAGTCAGCGGGAATGCAGAATTTGCCATCCCCTTGATAACCACTACAACCTCCCTTAAGGACATCCTGGAAAATTTTGACCAAAAAACGACGATTGAAATAGACCCGGATGGGTTAATCCGGTTGAAATATTTCGGGGATGTGGTGACTAGGACCAGCGATGAAATTATAGCCGATGCGGAAAATTCTATTCCACCCGTTATTCCCGTGACGGATACGCTGTTCGAACTTCCTTTTTCTTCTCCCGAGGAACTCGAAGTAGATTTGGCTGTTTTGAAATCCGGTTCTCTGCAATATGGCTATGTTTACGAGGGAACCGAAGCGGTTGATTTGACCGTTTCTTTGCCGCAAGTGCAAAAAGACGGAGAAGCCCTTGTGTTGCCTGTGCTGCATATGGATGGACCGACCACCTTTCCTCCAGCCCAGGTTCCGCCGATTGATTTGACGGGTTATCAGTTGGTTCCCGACGAAAACGGTTCTCTTTTCGTTCGATACCATGCCATAACTGCCAGCGGTGAACGAATTAGGTTGAGCCTGGTAACCATTAACTTGAACGCCCTCAACTTCTCCTACATCGAAGGTTTTTTGGGCAACCACATCCACAACGGCGACCGGGATACCATCGCTATTGAGTTTTTTGAAAATTGGATTCAGGGGGACATTCGTTTTGAAGATCCCCTCATCAAATTAAATATTGAAAACTCATTCGGCATTCCAACCCGTTCCATCATCAATGTTTTTCAAATTCAAACAGCAGACGGACAGACTCTTGAACTCCAGAGCGATTTTATTAATAATAACGGAGTGGATGGCATTGACTTCGCTTTTCCCTCTCTCGATGAGGTTGGCCAAACGGCTTTCATGTCCTTCCCTTTTGACAAAACAAACTCCAATGTGGTCGAGGTTTTAAGTTCCCGTCCCGTTGCTTTCGATTACGACGTCGATGCCTTGACCAACCCCGACACCCTTACTGAAATTCGCGGTTTTTTGACGGATAGTAGTTTCTACCGGGTGCAGGTGGAGGTTGAACTACCGACATACGGGGCGGCTTCCGGCTTTGTAGCACTTGATACCTTCGATGTGGATTTCTCCAGTTACAACGATGTGAAACAGGCTGAATTTAAAATCATCACGGACAACGGTACGCCACTCAACATCGACGTGCAGGTATTTTTTGTGGATGAGAATGGAGTGGTACTGGACTCCCTACTGGACAATTCTTCGCAACAACTCGTCCAAGCGGCCCCCGTGAATGAGGAGGGCATTGTCATCGAAATAACCAGCAAAGTAACTTTGGCTCCCCTTACCGGAGAACGTTTCAATAATATCCGTTCGTCGAGTCAGCTTATCTTGCGGGCTGCTTTTTCCACCATCAATGAGGGACAATCCCCCGTCAAAATATTCAACGACCAGGAGATAGAAATTCGGATGGGAATGAAAATAAAAACAACTTAAACACGCAAAGCCAAATGATTCATTTTTTTCAAATGTCCTTTTGCAAAATGCGCCTTCTTTCACTTTTCCTGCTTTCCGCGACCGGCTTATTTGCTCAGCAGGAAATTGGGTTGCATTTTATGCATAATTTGTGGCAAGCCAATAAAACCAACCCAGCCATCGTACCCGAAAACAATCTCGTCATCGGATTGCCAGGCATCCGAAACAACCTCTTTTTTACAGGACCTACTTATGACGATATCGTTTTCAAAAATGAGGCTGGCAAAAGCATTATTGACATTGACCGCGCCATTGGTGTTCTCGACCCGCAAAACCTCATACGGGACGATTTGGAGTTGACAACTTTCAGCTTTGCCCTCAAAATTCACGGATTGACCTTCAGCTTTAGCCACGCCATTAAATTTTCCGTCTTTTTGCAATATCCCAAAACACTTCCTCAGGTCATTTGGCAGGGTAACGCCCAATTTATCGGAGAGACGGTCAGCCTGAGCAACGATTTGGAACTCAACGGCTACAATGAATACGCCTTTGGGGCTGCTTATAAATTCGGGAAATTGACCTTGGGCGCGAAAGCAAAATTCCTCAACGGAATCGGAAATGTTTCTACCGATAGGGCCCATCGCAGGGCTTCTCTTTTTACCGATCCCGACATCTTTCAACTAACCTTAGACGCCGATTATCGCCTGAATTCTTCAGGGGCGCTCAATTATGAAAGTTTTCGGGATTTTAATCTGGATTTTAATTACGACCCGGCCTCCACCCAAAATTTATTTTCTCAAAATAAAGGCTTTGCCATTGACCTTGGACTTCGTCTCGAAATCGGGAAATTTGATATTTCTGTCAGCGTATTGGACCTCGGAAGCATTGACTGGAAAGCAGATGTGCGAAACTACATTGCCGATGGCATTTTCAAATACGACGGTTTGGATTTTTCACAAGCTCTGACCGATCAATCGGTTAATTTTGACCAGGCCCTCGACACCCTCGAACAAATTTTCCAGGTAACCGAAATCAATACCGCCTACTCCACAGACCTGCCGACAAAAGTTTATGTGAGCGCCACTTACCAATTAAATAAAAGCTGGGAAATCGGCGGCTTGTTTTTCACGGAATCTTACAGGGGGAAAACCTTTCCTGCGGTCGCCTTATCGGCAAATGTTGACCTCTTGCCCAAAATCATTTCGCTTGGCGCCACCTATGCAATCCTTCACGACGACAGCTTCGACAATATCGGACTCAATGCCGTGGTAAAACTGGGGCCGGTTCAATTTTTTGGAACTACCGACAACATTATCTCCGCATTTCAGCCGGGTCAAAAACAGAACTTTAGTGTCCGCTTGGGTTTAAATCTCGTTTTTTTTCAACCAAAAACATACTCCGCTGAAAATCCCTGAAAGATAGAAGGCATTTCAAATTGACTTCCTATTAAGAACTTTCAAAAAAGGCATCCCAAACTACCTCTTTTGGTGGTTCTGCTTTCAATTCAACATGCTCACCGGAAACAGGGTGCCGGAAGGCCAGTTTCCAGGCATGGAGATGGATAGAGCGATCTTTATTACCCCTTTTGAAACCATATTTCACATCTCCTTTGATTGGGCAACCGATGGCAGCCAATTGTGCCCGGATTTGGTGGTGACGCCCGGTAGTCAGGTCAATTTCCAAAAGGTGATAATTTTCAATGCTTCCAATGAGTTTGTATTTTAGTTCTGCCTTTTTAGTAGCCGCCTTTTCTTTCTCAAAGGCAAATGATTGATTCAAGTCTTGATTTTTGCGGAGGAAATGAACCAGAACACCCTCCTTTTCGGGGGGCTGGTTTTTCACGACGGCCAGATAGGTTTTCTTCAGGCTCCGAGCCTGAAATTGAGCATTCAGAGAAACCAGGGCACCTTTTGATTTGGCAAAAAGAATCACGCCACTTGCGGGGCGGTCCAAACGATGGATGAGGTACAAGTTCGATTTGCAGTAAATTTCCGCGAGTTGGTGGAGGGATTTTTCCAGGGTTTTATCTTGCTGTACAGCCAAGGAAGGAGGTTTATTGAAACCAATGAGTTGATTGTTTTTATAAATCACCCAGTCTCCAATTCTTCTTTCAAAAAGTTCCTTCATCATTTTTTCCCGCCAATGGAGGGAGGTTTTGTTGGAAAATTAT
>CAZJYF010000451.1:0-3819 GCA_964549665.1 uncultured Saprospiraceae bacterium | reverse complement strand
TAAAAGATTACGAAGGGGCGACCCTCTTTTTTGGCACGAAGGGAACAGCCGCCTGTGGTTGGGGCGGGCGAAGTCCAATTTTATTGCCTCTTTCCAAGAATAAGGACATCGATGTTCCCAAAAAATACCCGCGTGTGCCAGGCGATATGGACGGTCATTGGTGGCAGTGGATCGATGCCTGCATCGCCGGATATGGAAACGCAGAACTGTCCTCTCCCTTCGTTGGATATGCCGGTCCTCTCACCGAGACCGTTTTGATGGGTAATTTATTATTGCGCAGTTTCAATATCCGGGAAGAGATTAAAACCATGGATCCGGTTTATGGAGAAATGATCCGGCACAATTACCCAGGCAGATACATTCCCTTTAAATGGGACGGTGAAAATATGCGGATCACCAATTTTGAAGCTGCCAACCAGTTTGTGAAGAGAACCTACAGGAAAGGTTGGGGGGAGCTAAAATTGTAATAAATTAAATGACTTCTTTTTTTCTTCCAAAGCATTCGGAACGCAAGGAGGAAGGCTAAGCGCTATCATCGGTTTGATGGGACATTGGTTTGGTGAGCACATTTTTTCATATTTGTCAATAATTTCGGTTTTGCGACCAACCTACCTGCCGTGGTTATCTCGAAATACCTTTCAAAGCATCAATTTGCGAAATCTTTCAGATTTAGTAAATTTTAAATCCGGGAGTAAAAGATTTACCAAATTATTAAAATTTGGCAAATCGGGTCTATTGACACAGCCTCGACAGATGAGGCGCCTTGGCAGGCTTTCTGTGGATTAACATTTCAATTAAGGCTTTTCCTTGTTGTATATCACGGGCATTTGCCCTTTCCACTTATTCCATGTTTCTTGGTCTGTAATCAATTCAGCCATGAAGTGTGCTACGTTGATCCGACTGGTAGTTCCCGCGTCAAATATGGCACTACGAATTGGAGAAGGGAATACCTCGTATTCGGTGACCTTGCTTTCATCAATCAAGTTGTCGGGACGCACTGCTGCCCACTCAATCTCTTTAGTTTTCTGACCAATATTGCTGCGCAAAAAATCTGCGGCTTTCTCATTATCCACATGAGGTGGTAATAGTAATCGGAGCAACCAAATAACGCATTTTTGGTTGAATGAAATACCTTCGGCGAGATCGCGGTTACTGTTGCCAGCAGTGTTCATTAGAACAAATCTCACAGGCATATCTGATTTATTTTCCATGATGGCTGCACACATTCGACGAGTAGCATCAGTTACCAGCCTGCGAGGAGGACCGTATATACCCTTAAAACTCAAGTTGTGTCCCAGGCAGGAAGCTACCGCGTCACACCCGTTGACATGCTGGGCAATCTCTTCATCCGTAAGCTCTAAGAAACTGGCTTGGATTATGGATACGTGGTCATGGTCCTTGATCGTTTCAGGCAGGGTGTTCAAAGACCGCACAATGGCTTTGACCCTCTGTCCCCGATTTAATAACTGCTCTACCAGCAAGCGCCCCGTTGCGCCACTTGCTCCTACTACTAATATCGTCATAAGCTTGCTTCAAATGGTTTGATATATGCACGTAATCTATTATTCTATTACTTTTTAGGACAGATGTGGTGAATATACTTTGTATTATCCAGATGAACAAAAAAAGAGTGGTGAGCCAAACTCGTGGATGGATTGCTCAAAATGCGCAAAAGGATGGAGGTTTGAAACATTTTCATTTGCTTCAGCTTGGGATCACTATTTTTTACGATTTCAAAACAGTCTATCCTGGACGATCATTTTTACCACTAGAAGACGGACTTCAGCCCGAAAGGGAAGAACATGGCGACTTTGGAATTCCACTTCCTTTTCTTTCTACCCTCTCCAACTTACCTTCAAAATCGTTATATTTGCAGCCAATTTTAAAAACCTGAACTAAACTTTTTTATAGCTCTAAAAAGAAATAAATGTTTGACAATTTAACCGACCGGCTTGATGGTGCTTTTAAAACGCTGACGGGGCAGCGGAAAATCACGGAATTGAATATTGCGGAGTCCGTAAAAGAAATCCGAAGGGCCTTGGTTGAGGCGGACGTTCACTATAAGATAGCAAAAGAATTCACCGAAAAAGTTAAAGACAAAGCTTTGGGCACCGCGAATGTTTTGAAGGCGGTGCACCCCGGAGAGTTGATGGTCAAAATAGTGAAGGATGAGTTGGTGGAATTGATGGGGGGGCAGTCTGCCGGCTTTGACATCAAAGGTAGTCCTGCGGTGGTTCTGATTGCCGGTTTGCAAGGGTCGGGGAAAACAACCTTTTCGGGTAAACTCGCCCATTTTCTCAAAACCAAAAGAAAGAAAAAACCATTATTGGTGGCTTGCGACGTTTATCGGCCGGCAGCTATTGACCAAATCTCCGTGCTGGGTGAGCAAATTAAAGTACCGGTTTACAAAGAACCGGAGAACAAGAAACCCGTCGAAATAGCCCTCAAAGCTATCGGGCATGCGCAAGACCATGGCTTTGATGTCGTCATCGTAGATACGGCAGGCCGCCTGGCCATCGACGAGGAAATGATGGCGGAAATACAGAAAATAAAAGGGGCGATTCTTCCCAATGAGACGCTCTTTGTGGTGGATTCCATGACGGGTCAGGATGCCGTAAATACTGCCAAAGCTTTCAACGAAGTCATCGATTACGATGGCGTGGTACTCACCAAATTGGATGGTGACACCCGTGGTGGAGCTGCCCTTTCGGTCAAATACACCGTCGGGAAACCCATCAAATTTGTTAGCAGCGGAGAAAAGATGGACACCCTCGACGTCTTTCATCCCGACCGGATGGCACAGCGCATTTTGGGAATGGGCGATATTGTATCTCTCGTGGAGAAAGCGCAGGAACAATTCGACGAAAAAGAAGCAAAGCGGCTGGAAAAGAAAATCAGGAAAAACAAATTCGATTTCAACGACTTCCTCAGCCAAATCAAACAAATTCGCAAAATGGGCGATTTAAAAAGCCTTGTGAACATGATTCCCGGGGTCAGTAAGATGATGAAGAACGTGGAGTTTGACGATAACGCTTTAAACAAGGTGGAAGCCATCATTTTTTCCATGACGCCAAAGGAACGGACAAATCCGGACGTCCTCAATATGAGCCGCAAAAAACGCATAGCCGGGGGATGCGGGAAAAATATCCACGAAATAAATATGTTTATAAAGCAATTTGACCAAATGCGCAAAATGATGCGCAAAATGAGCAAGTTAGAGGGGATGAATACCGGGGGAATGGTGCAGGGAGCCGGAAGAAGAACCGGAAGGGCGCGGCGCGGAAGGCGGAGATGAGTTGGGTCCTAAGGTATCCTTTTTGAGTTAATCATTGCATTGATAACCAGGATGATACGGCGCTCACCGATGCGGTTTTTTGCTGGGATACATAATAGCCGGAAATGCACAAGTTTAAAACCCCAAATTCAAATTACCCATCTGTTTCTGGAACTCTTCCAGCGTCATTTTTTGGTAGCCTTTGCCAATGAGAAAGGTGCTTTTATCTACATTTCTGCTCACCTCCTGAGCCGTAAAAGTCATGGAAAAACCCATGCCAGTATTGATGATGTATTCGAGGGGGAAACCTTCTAAGCCTTTGAATATCGTGTCGAATTGGGTGCTGACCGGTTGTATTTTTTTGGTGACATATACCTTTAACTCCATACCTGAATTCAATTTCAAAAGGGCTTTATGACATTTGTATCCGGCAATTTTTTTCCGGTCTTTCTTGTCGTATTTCACCGAAAAATCCCCCACATTCATCATCGGGTTTTTGCTTATCAACTCTTTCCCAATGTCGGACAATTGAATTTTTTTTCCCA
>CAZJYF010000450.1:0-3859 GCA_964549665.1 uncultured Saprospiraceae bacterium | reverse complement strand
ATGGGTGAATTTTGGGGCTGATATTTTTTTGATAGTTTTCTTTTAAAAAATGCTTGAATAGCCTAGTTATTGAAGGATTTTTTAAAAGAAAATAGCAGAAAAAGATGGTTCCAAAAATGCTCAATAATTTTGCGCAGGGACTTAACCCCATTATTCATGGAACAACCACCTATCCAATTGTGGGGCATCACTATTTTTGAGCCGGTCACTTCTCTGACCGCCATTTTGGTGGCCGTGGTATGTTTTTTTGCCTGGCACAAATTGGAGCAATCTGACCGGCATGATGCTGTCCATAAATATCTGAAATACTATTTCCTCACCATGGGCATCGCCACTTTTTTGGGCGGTCTAATCGGCCATGCCTTTCTATACTTGCTGTCTTTTTCATGGAAATTGCCGGGTTGGGTGATCAGTATGTTTTCCATTTCGCTCATAGAGCGAGCCTGTATCAATGAGGCGCAGCCGCTTTTGAAACCGCGAATGGTGCGATTCCTGAAAATAGCAAACATCACCGAACTGTTGACCTTCGTCAGCATCGTTTTCTATACTCTTGACTTTAATTTTGTTGGCGTTCATTCGGCCTATGGGCTGATGGTGGTCGTTTTTCCGTTGCAATTATTGATTTATTTAAAAACAAAAAATGCCGGAAGCCGGTGGATGTTGCTCGCTGTCGGATTGGCCTTGGTCGCTTATGTTGTGTATCTGTCAAGGTTTTCAATTCATCCTTATTTTAATTATTTCGACATCAGCCACCTCCTCATGATGGTTTGCGTTTTTCTCTTTTACTTGGGAGCTTTGGAATTGGAGAAAGTGGAGCGAAATCCTTCGACCTTAGTGCATCCTTAGAGAAGAGTAAGTTCGCCGTTCAAAAAAAAGAAGGAGTTCGAAAATTGGTAATTTGTTTTAGTTCATCGAATTTTAAATTTTTCCTTTATTCTTTATCTAAAACTCACAATCTTTTGCCATTTTGCAATTAATTTCTAATTTCATTCTCCTTTTTAAGACAGTACCTTTTGACACAGGATTTCGGACGAACGTATTTTGTAAATTTTAATTTATCCCAAAGCTTCGAGATAGAATTTTGAATCGAAAAAGCAACAATTGGGAATTGGAGTGTCCCCAATATTTTGTCAATTATCTATCATCAAGGGGTCTGTTTTGACCAATTAATATCATTTACTAACCAACCTTAAATAAAGAAGCGATTATGACCTTCGACACGAAAAATATTCGGAATGCGGTATTGCTTGGGCATTCTGGATGCGGAAAAACGACTTTTGCCGAGACGATGCTTTTTGAAGCAGGCGGTCTTTCGAGGCGCGGTACTGTAGAAGACGGTTCCACTGTTTCAGATTATACAAATATTGAGCAGGAAAGGGGCAATTCACTGTTTAGTGCCCTGATTCATGCAAAATGGAAAGACTCCAAAATAAATATTCTCGACACACCGGGTTTTGATGACTTTGTCGGCGAAGTTGTCGCCGCGATGAAAATCGCAGATACTGCCATCGTGTTGTTAAATTCCAAAAACGGCGTGGAAGTAGGAACCGAATTGCTGTGGGAATACGTAGAGAAATACAAAAAACCCTCCCTTTTTGTCATCAATCAATTGGACCAGGAAAAGGCCGATTTTGAAACTACTTTAGAGCAAGCACAAAATCGCTTCGGAGCCAAAGTCATTCCCATCCAGTATCCGCTGAATGCAGGAACAGGCTTCAATACCATCGTAGATGCGCTTCAAATGACGATGTATGTTTTCCCGGAAAGTGGTGGAAAACCGGAAAAGAAACCCATTCCCGATTCGGAAAAGGCGCGGGTTGAGGAAATGCACAATGCCCTGGTAGAAGCTGCCGCCGAAAATGATGAGGACTTGATGGAAAAGTATTTTGAAAAGGGGACACTCGCCGAAGATGATTTGGCTTCTGGCTTGCGAATTGCCATCAGCAATAGTGAAATATATCCCGTTTTCTGCTGCTCTGCCACCGCCAATATGGGTAGTGGTAGGATAATGGGTTTCATCAATGATATTTGCCCATCACCCGACGGCCTCGCCGAAGCAGAGTTGGAAAGCGGGGAAACCCTAGCTTGCAACGCAAACAGCGAAACTAGCATTTTTATTTACAAAACCGTTTCAGAGCCTAGAGTTGGAAATGTTTCTTATTTCAAAGTATATTCCGGCACTTTGAAAGTAGGGGATGAATTAGTGAATGCAAGCAATCGGGGCACGGAACGTTTTGGGCAGCTTTTTACCGCCAATGGCAAAACCCGCGAAAACGTGGATGCTTTGAAGGCGGGCGATTTAGGGGTGACGGTGAAATTGAAAAATTCACACACGAATCAAACCCTGAGCAGGAAGGGGTTGGACAGGAATATCTCGCCAATAGTTTTTCCAGAACCGCGAATTCGAGTCGCCGTAAATCCACCAAGTAAAAATGAGATGGAAAAACTCATGAAGGCGCTCCACCAAATTTCTGAAGAAGACCCAACCCTGATAGTCGAGCATTCAAAGGCCTTGAAACAGACCCTTCTGCACGGACAAGGGCAATTACATCTCGACCTCATCAAATATCGTATAGAGAAAGTGAATGGCATAGGAATGGAATTTATCAAACCGCGAATTTCCTATCGGGAAACCATCACGAAAATGTCGCAGGATTCCTACCGCCACAAAAAGCAAACAGGTGGTGCGGGTCAATTTGCTGAAGTACATATGCGCATCGAACCTTATTTCGAAGGCATTCCCGACCCTGCAGGTTTGTCTATCCGCAAAAAGGAAGTAGAAGAACTTCCCTGGGGCGGAAAACTGGTTTACTGTTGGTGCATCGTCGGGGGAGCTATTGACGGCAATTTCTCTAATGCCATCAAAAAGGGAGTGATGCAAAAAATGGAAGAAGGTCCGCTCACCGGCTCCTATTGTCAGGACATCCGGGTATGCATCTTCGATGGGAAAATGCACCCGGTGGATTCCAATGACATGGCATTTATGCTCGCTAGCACCATGGTTTTCAAAACCACATTTGAAAGAGCTGCTCCCCAACTTTTGGAACCCATTTACGATGTCGAGATTCTTTGCTCGGATGAAGTCATGGGTGACATTATGGGAGACTTGCAAACCCGCCGTGCCATTATTCAGGGCATGGGTGCCGAAGGGCATTACCAAAAAATCATGGCAAAGGTTCCACTGGCAGAAATGTATCAATATTCTTCCACCCTTCGTTCCCTATCGCAAGGCCGGGCAAAGTTTACTAGAATATTTGCAGAATACAGCCCTGTTCCTCACGACATTCAGAAAAAGTTGATTCAGGAGCACCAGGCAGAATTGCAGGAAGCTTAGTGCTGTGTACAATTTGCTCCAGGAAATGGGCAATCTAATTTCTGGCAATTACCCATAAGCCTGAAACACTTTTCTTTTCAGTGGTATAAGATAGAAGGCACTTTGGAAGTGCCTTCTATCCGTATTCTCCTAAATTATTCATTATCGGGGACTTGTAAAAAACAAAATCACTTCCCCGATGATGCGGGTAAACAATCGGATCTATTTGATATATACCGAGGCAAGGGAAACAAAATATTTTAAATAAAAAATATTTTGTTTTCTTAGAAAGTGCTGATTCTGCGAATGACCTTGTATAAACGCGTATGTACGTTCACTTCCTCAACAAAGGGGTCGTACTCAAGGTGATTGGCAGAAATTAATTTCAGATGGGTCACGCTCCCACCGTGGAAGATGCGCTGGACGTACTTTATCCAAAGAGAACCATTGTTTTTTACAGCGTAAATTTCATTGTCTTTTAAATTTTCAGGTCTTTCCACCTGGTGGCAAATGACCAAATCGCTATCGTGAATAATGGGTTCCATA
>CAZJYF010000449.1:0-3865 GCA_964549665.1 uncultured Saprospiraceae bacterium | reverse complement strand
AAAAACGTATCTTGCTACCCTGCCATCTATTGACCGCAAAGAATCCTGGAAGGATGTAAAGGCTGAATACGTCCATGGCAAAGTAGCGAAAACTTTCGTTCGCGGAAAGGCTCCTAAATCATTGATTAACATGACGTTTCACGGAGATTTTGCATGGAACGCACAGAACCGTTACAACTTAAACGCCCTCATCCAAGTGCTTCGCATCAAAATGAGGGAATCCATGAGGGAAGACAAAGGAGGTGTTTATGGCGTTCGTATCGGCGGAAATGCGAGTCAATTTCCAAAACCCAATTACGCCCTAACCATTTCTTTCAACAGTGACCCGGGCAATGTGGAAGAATTGATAAAAACTGCCTTTGAAGACATTGCCCATGCCAAAGAGGTAGGTGCTGAGCAAAAGGATTTGGTAAAAGTGAAAGAAATGCAGCGACAGGAACGGATTAAAAGCCTCAAAAAGAACCGGTTTTGGAACCGGCAGTTGCGAAATTACTACCAACATGGTAATGATCCCAACAATATCAATTTGGAATACCTGGAACAATACATAGAGGGTTTGGAAGCTGCGGATATAAAAAAGGCGGCTAATCAATACCTCAACGAACAAAATTTTATAAAGCTGGTCTTGAATCCGGCCGAAAAAAAAGAGAATTAGTAGCACATAGTTTCCGAGTCAATAATCCGAGGGTCATGGCAAAATCCAGCTTTAAATTACCACTCCTTTCCCCCTTGGTGGGAAGGTCTTTTTTCGATTTAATTCAATCGCTCAGATGGCGGGATGTTAGTTTACGGTACTTTCCAAAACTTGCATTTACCACTCTTGTCACCCTCATCTTTTCGCCTGTCCGATGGTGGGATGAATTAAAATATGGTCGTAAAGTAAGGGAATTTCAATTGAAGGAGCCTCCTATATTCATCTTGGGCCATTGGCGAAGTGGCACTACTTTTTTGCACAATGTTTTATGCAAGGACCCAAAGGCTGCTTATGTCACGACCTACCAATCGGTTTTTCCCCAAGCCATCGGAAGCCAGTTTTTTTTGAAGGCTTTTATGAAGGCAGTCATGCCCGAAAACCGACCAAGTGATAACATGAAATTATCGGTAGATTTTCCGCAGGAAGATGAATTTGCCCTGAGTAACTGTACTCCTTACAGCTACTACAACTTTATGTATTTTCCCCAAAATTACCAAAACTACTACCAGAAATATGTTCGGTTCAAGGTTGGTGCAAAAATCCGAAAGGATTGGCGAGAAGCATACCTTAAACTCATTAAAAAGGCGTTGATAAATACGCACGGCGAGCGGCTTGTCTTGAAAAATCCTGTCAATACAGGAAGGATCAAAATTTTGTTGGAAATGTTTCCAAAAGCAAAATTCGTTTTTATTTACCGCAATCCCATTCTGGTTTATCTTTCCGCGAAGAAATTTTTCACCCAACTTTTACCCACTCTGCAAATGCAGACTTTTGAAGAGGAGAAAATCTCCGAATTAATTTTGGATGTTTTTGAAAAACTGTTGTGCGACTATCTCAATGACAGGAATCAAATCCCTGTCAATCAATTGTGTGAATTGCGATTCGAGGATTTTGAAAAAGAGCCTTTACATGAGGTAAAAAGAATTTATAAATCATTGAATCTAAACAATTTGGAAGAAGCCCTACCCTTCTTAGAGCCTTATCTCCAAATAACGCGCTCCTACAAAAAAAACAGGCACACCATCACCCAAAATGAATTGCGAAGAGTGCTGAATAGATGGAATTTTGCGATGAAACAATGGAATTACGATGTTCCAAAAAACCTTCACGTAGCCTAGGTCGAATTCTTGAAAACTCCATTTTTATTGTTTTCTGACACTCTAAATCGATAAATTGTTTTCTGTTGTTCGTAAGGTCTTGCATTCTGCCTAAAGTAATGGCATGAAGGCCAATTTTGGTAATTGGAATTAAAACCATTCATATCCGATTGCCTCCTGACTCTTTCTTTCTATTAAATTTTTCCTGTGTATTTTTGCAAAAATTTCTAACGATAGAACCCTTGCTGATGCATAATTTTTCTGAAATTAAAGATTATTACGAAACCTATTTCAATAGCGAATCCTTTCACGCCCAGCCTGCCGAATTATATGATGCTGTCCAACACATTATTTCCATGAAGGGAAAGCGCATACGCCCAAGCCTTTTGCTGATGGCATGTGAACTCTTTGGAGGTAAATTGGACTCGGCTTTGGCCCCGGCTTTCGGAATTGAGTTGTTCCATAATTCCACCTTGATCCACGACGATATAATGGACGAAGCCGTTCTTCGAAGAGGCTGTCCTTCCGTCCACAAAGTTTTTGGTATCAACCGGGCAATTTTGGCCGGAGACGTGATGATGTTTTATGCTTACCAATATTTATCGAGAGTGGCTGATGAACATCTGCTCGAAATAGTTCGCGTTTTCAATAAAACGGCCATCGAAGTTTTTGAGGGGCAGCAGATGGACATGATTTTTGAACGGCAAGATATGGTGGAAGAAGAGGCATATTTGAAAATGATCGAATGTAAAACATCAGTTTTGATAGCAGCAAGTCTTCAAATTGGAGCTATTGTCGCAGGTGCTTCTCCCGCCGACAATGACCGTATATATCAGTTTGGTCGAAACCTCGGCATTGCCTTTCAACTTAAAGATGATTATTTGGATGTCTTTGGACGGGGTGAAAAATTTGGAAAAAGAATTGGGGGTGACATTGTTCAAAATAAAAAGACCTTCCTATTAATTACGGCGCTTAAAAATGCTGATAATGGTTATCGGGAAGAGTTCCTCAAGCTAATGGAAAACAAAGACGAATCATTTAAAATTCAACAGGTGATTAGTCTTTACAAAGAGTTGAATGTCAAAGAAGCAACCGAACTAAAAATGCAGGAATACTATTCACAGTGCCTCAAAGATTTACATGCGGTTGAAGTTGAAAGGGATAGAAAGCAAGCCCTTATTGAACTTGCGGAGTATATTTTTCGTAGAGAATATTAGTTTTTACCCACGGTTAGCGGCTTAATTTTATTTAGCATCGCGTAAAATTCTGGAAATGGGAAAAATGAATCCCTATCAAGTTCCCCCCAATAATTTATTATCAGAACATACTTTGAACAGAGATGAAAATTGAGATTAGTGAATTAAGTAGAATGAAAACCGTGGAAAAACTGAATGGAGAATCTGATAAAAACGTCTAAACCGCTACAATAATTATTGAAATAGATTAAACACTTATAGGAATGGTCTCATTTTAAACTTGAATAATAAAAATCCTTGACCGCCTTTTTTCCGGAGCAAATTTTTTTGTTTCAATTGTCAATTCACGACAAGGAGATAAAGAAAGGAAGCGAATACTATGGAAAAGAGGTTCTCTTTTTCTAAATTTAGATTTTTAAGGTTCGTGGCAATCAATAACAAAGAATTTTAAAAAGACTTTACTCTATGATCAAAGACTTACTAAAATCTGCGTTCCATCCCACGGAAGTTGCCGCCATGTTTCAACTAAAATTTAGCGGTAAAAACTATAAATATCCAAATCTTCCCCTCGAAGAACTCGCCTTACAACTCGACGACCTCGAATTTTGTTATGCGGCGTTGAATAGGGTGTCCCGCTCTTTTTCTACCGTCATTCATCAACTTCCCGAAGAATTGCGAGATGCCGTTTGTCTTTTCTACCTGATACTCCGTGGCTTGGATTCGGTAGAAGACGACATGAGTTTTCCCAATGAAGAGAAATTTCCCTTGCTACGGACCTTTTACGAAAAATGTTTTGAAGATGATTGTACCTTTTACGGCATTGGAGAAACCCATAATTACAATGTTTTGTTGCAAAATTTCGACAAAGTCACGCGCTC
>CAZJYF010000448.1:0-3870 GCA_964549665.1 uncultured Saprospiraceae bacterium | reverse complement strand
GTACGCACGGTGGTGTGAGAGGGCGGGGGAGTAATCCCCCTACCTACTCGATTACAATCCTTTCGAATCAAGCCTTAACTTTGTAATTTCGCTTCCATATAAAGTTTCACTCTATTTTATTGATTGACAGAAACTTTTTTTTTGATACTCCATCATCTGATTTCCACCTCATGCGATTCAAAAAAAGATATGTACCACTGATTTTATTGGCGGGAATTTTTGGATTGTCCCGCTTAGATTTTCTCTCCTTTCGCACAAGCGAAATTGAACAAAAAAAGTATCTGTTGGAACATGGGCAAGAGGAGCCCACCTTCGCCAGTTTTGAATCGGGGAATCAAAAATTGCACTGTATTCATGTCGGCAACGACAGCTTGCCCCTCGTTGTGTTGGTGCATGGCTCGCCGGGTTCTTCGAATGCTTTTTTGGATTATTTGTCCGATACCACTCTGACAAAGGTGGCACAAGTTGTCGCTGTGGACCGGCCGGGTTATGGTTATTCGAATTATGGCGAAACAGAACCTTCCTTAAAAAAACAAGCTGCTGTTCTAAAAGGAATACTTGAAAAATACCACCGCAAAAATGCCATTCTACTCGGCCATTCTTTCGGAGCGCCGGTCATCGCCCGCATGGCGATGGATTTTCCCGATTTAGTTAGCGGCCTCGTCATTGTCGCCGGTTCCATTGACCCCGATTTAGAACCCCGGGAGTGGTGGCGAAAACCGTTGAATTGGTTTTTGGTCCGTTGGATTTTACCAAAGTCGCTTCGGGTGTGCAATCAGGAAATCTTACCCCTTTACACGGAATTGGAAAAAATGCTGCCTCTTTGGAAAAAAATCACCTGCCCCGTGACGGTTATTCAAGGGGAAAAGGATGATTTAGTTCCCAGAGGGAATGCCGACTTCGCCGAAAAGATGCTGGTCAATAGTGAAAAGGTTGACGTTCAAATTATTGAAGGGGGCAACCACTTCGTTCTGTGGAGTTTAAGGAAAGAAATTATTGCCAAAATCATTGAATTGGAGAATCGCGACGAATGAATTATAACGCGAAATTATTTGGATTTATCGTCAGACATTTCTGTTTGGTCGATTATTATCCCCCGTCCATTGATTCTGAATCGCAACAAAATCCCGGAATTCTGGTGGGTTGTTGTCATTGAAAGGCTGAACATTTGCTAAATAATTGATGGCTTGATTTGTTCCCATCATATGGACGTGTAAGTCACACCCTCCGTTTCTGAAATAGACACGACTTCATGATTACCGCCTTCCCTTTATCGTGCAACCAATGGCTTTGGTGAAATCCGGGTCGGGTTTTTCTCCTTTTTCCAAAGCTGCGATAGCGTTTTCCACATATCGCTGAGTTACTGCATCAGGGTACTGCGCATTGTTGTCAATGGCACCGATGTACTCGACCGTGTGTTTGTCGTTCAGCAAAAAAATGTGTGGAGTTCGCTCAGCCCCATATTGCGGATAGACCTTCTGGCCTTCATCATCCAAATAGGTAAAAGGATAGTTTTTTTCCTTTGCCCGCTCTTGCATTGCCTCGAAATCTTCTTTTGATTGAAACCCCTGATCGTTTGGATTTATAGCAACTACCGGCCAGCCTTTGGGAGCATATTTTTTATGCAATTCGATGAGCCGGTTTTCATACATTTTGGAAAAAGGACAGGTGTTGCAGGTGAAAGCTATGATGAAACCGTGGACTTCTTTGTAATCGCTCAAAGACACCATTTTGCCATCTACATTTTTGAGTTTGAAGTCGGGAGCGGTATCGCCTACTTTCAACCCAGATGCCTTCGGAGTGAAATTTTCTGACCCAAAATCAGTTTCGAATGCAAATGCGGCAACGAGGGCCAGCAATGTCAAAAGTCCGAGTAATTTCTTCATTTCGATGATTATTAAATTTGTAAGTAAATGACAAGTACTTCGGAAAAATTAATCGACACTTTCGAGGCTGTCTCAAAAGACCCGATTTGCAAAATTTTTATAATTTGGTAAATCTATAACTCGCTGATTATAAATTTACTAAATCTTTAAGATTTCGCAAATTAACACATCAAGAAGTCTTTTGAGACAGCCTCGTTTTCCTGAGGCGAGGGGTTGGAACCCCTTGGAAGAAAAGTGTCGATTAATTATTTTGAGACACTAAATTAGATATTCAAAACATCTTTCAGCGCGGTCTCCAGGTCATTAAAATCATGGAACTGTTGCCCAAAAAATTTGCGTTTTTTAGCGTTGTAAATCAACGTGACCGGAATGGCACCGCCCCAATCGGGGCTGATTTTATCAATCCACGAATTGTAATCGCCATCTAACAGTGCGATGACTTCCGATTTCAATTGATGCTCATCAATAAAAGGAACCAGCTTCTTTTTCAATTGTCTCGGAAAATCCAAACTGACTAATATTACCTTGACTTTTTCTCCTTGATAGGTTTGATGCAATTGCTCGAAAAAAGGCAGTTCGGCTACGCAAGGCTTGCACCAGGTTGCCCAGAAATTGATGACGTAGGTGGTGTCGGTCTTTCTTTCAAAAAGGGGTTCCAATTGATGGAAACTCGTGTAAACGGGGAAAGGGTAAGGCGATTCTTGATTGGAAGAATCTCGCTTTTCTGCAGCAGCTTTGTCGGGTGGCGTTTTCGGTTCTTGAGCCGGATTGCTGCAATTCAAAAAAAGAAGAGCAAGCGGAAGAATATGAAAGAGGTGCTTTATCACATTTACTTTTTTAAAAAAACAATGCGAATTTGCTTGATTTTATTTTAGAAATCCAACTTTGCGGAGTTAAGTTTTCGTTAAAGGAAATTCAATTAACCCGAAACTCCAAGCCCATTTTGTCGAGTTCATCACAAAAATCATTATCTGCCGTCACCTTTCGTTTTTTAGAGGCAAAGGTGAGGCTCGTTTTGTGTGTTGGGTCGAGGATGGTCATTTTAAATCGGTGTTTGCCTTTGTGTTTGGTGCAGAGTTTTTCCAGGTCGTTCATCATGTTTTCGGTAATTTTTTCAATGTCCAACTTCACCGTTACCGATTTGGTCAGGTTCTCACCTACGCTTTCCAGCAGACATATGTCTTTGACCTTGAACTGATATTCGTCTCTATTCCAACGCTTCTCCATTTTGCCGTGAACGAACAGCACCTGTCCGATTTCAAAGAAGCTTTTAAACTTTTGATAATCATCGCTGAACAGGGGAAATTCCAATGAACCGTTATAATCCTGAAGGGTAAAGGTTCCCCAGCCGGTTCCTTTTTTGCTGATGCGATGGTTGGCTTCGGTGACGATTCCGGCGATTTTCAGCATTTGACCCTCTGTTCGGTTTTCGACTTCCTCCAGGGGGCAGTTGGTGTGTGCCTGAATTTCAACTCGATAATCGTCGAGGGGATGCCCGCTGATGTAGATGCCGGTCACTTCCTTTTCTTTGGTCAGTTTTTCGATGAGGCTCCAGGGTTCACCTTGCGGAACTGCCGGTTCGGGAAGCATGATATCTTCGCTATCTCCAAAAAGAGAATTCACCGCCTGTGTTTTTTGCATTTGGTAGGCATTGCCGTAGCGGAGAGCGTGTTCGATGAGGGTTTCGTATTTTCCAGAGGTAGCAAAATATTGCCAACGCTGAACGTCCTCAAAGCAATCTAAACCGCCGCTAAGGATAAGGCTTTCCAGGGCTTTTTTATTTACCGACCGCAAATTCAGGCGGCGCATCATGTCGAAGAGGCTTTTATAATTGCCATTCTGCTCTCGTTCTTGCAAAAGGCCCTCCACCGGCCCTTCACCAACGCCTTTCAAAGCGGACAAGCCGAAGCGAATTTGACCTTGTTTATTAACCGAAAATTCGGATTCGGATTCGTTGATATCCGGTCCCAGCACTTCCAGCCCC
>CAZJYF010000447.1:0-3878 GCA_964549665.1 uncultured Saprospiraceae bacterium | reverse complement strand
CCCGAACCCTGAACTAAAGGAACTATGAACCCTTTCCCCTATAAATTTATCGCCATCGAAGGCAATATCGGCGCGGGTAAAACCTCACTTTGCCAAATGATGAAACGGGACTACCTATGCCGTCTGATTTTAGAACAATTTACCGACAACCCCTTCCTTCCCTTTTTTTATAAAAACCCGGAGCGATACGCCTTTCCGGTAGAGCTGTTTTTTATGACGGAAAGGCACAAACAATTGCAGGAATCACTTACTCAACAGGACTTATTTCAGGAACTGATTGTGTCAGATTATTTTTTCATCAAGACTTTATTGTTCGCAAAAAACAATCTCAATGGGGAAGAATACCGCCTCTTTCAGCGGCTTTTTCACATCCTGAACGCCAATTTCCCAAACCCGGAACTTTTGGTCTATCTCCATAGATCCGTAGATGATTTATTAAAAAATATCCGGCAGCGCGGAAGAGGTTTTGAAAAGCAGATTTCAGCGGAATACCTGGCAGCTCTCCAAACAGCCTATTTTGATTTTTTCAAAACGGTAACCGACTTTCCGGTTTTAATCCTCGATGTGGAAGGGATTGATTTTTGGAGTCAAGAAATTTTTTATACCCAAATTTTGGATCTGATGAAAGTAAAATACCAACCTGGGGTTCATAAAGTGAGTGTTTCGGAAACTACGACTTTTTTTAAACCGTAACTCGAAGCAGGGAATGCGAGCCATGTTTTTAAATCTGAGTTATGCGAATTCGCGTAGAAGTGATGGTGATAAAAAATTCACCTTTTTTTTGAGAATATTCTTCAACTATTTTTATAAGATTTTCGGCAATTTTTTCTAACTCTGGCATTCGATATCGAAGGAAAATAATGGTGACTTTGGCAATTCGATAGGCAAAAACCAATTCTCCAAAATCTTTGTCTTCTGTAACCAATATTCCCTCCTGCTTTTGAACGATTTTAACAACTTCTTCATCCGGAATACCAGCCAATTTTTCTGAAATAGGAAAAACATCGTAACCGTTTTCTTTGAGATGTCGGACTAAAAAAGAATGGAGGTTTTCGTCGGCGATAATTTTCATATCTCAAAAAGAATTTCATTGGAAATCACATCGGCAGCATATTCCAGGGCAGCTTTAATTTGAGATACCGTTAGATGAGGATAGGCCTTGGAAATATCATTGATTGAAAAACCACCTGCCACTTTTCGAACGATTAATTCGACAGTAATTCGTGTGCCTTTAATTATAGGCTTTCCGACCATTACTTTTGGGTCTCTGACAATTATTCCTTCGTAAACCATATTTGCGTATTTGAAATTTAGCTCAATTTAAAAAAAGAATTGAGTGAAACAAAATTCTCTGATGGTTCAAATCCTAAATCCCCCACTCCGGGGAATACTACGCTACTCTTCTCCGAGACAAAGCTCGGAGCTACGGTGTTGGACATTTCCGAACCACAAAGCCTTTCCCGACGGAATAGTTGGAATTTTTGAAAAACCAATTATCGAGTCGGATTAAGAAATCCGTCCACTTTACCAAAGCCGGTTCTTTCGTGGAAGGACGCAACTTCCATTGTTTTTCTTTTCCGCGGTCGGCGTTTCCCGCATTTGCTTTGAAAATTTGTTGAACGAGACCGGTCCAATACATTTCCACTAAAGCGACGAGGTGGGCACTGAGGTTTTTTTCGGCCAAAATTTCCAAATTATTTTTTAGAGCCCAAGCCTTAAATTCCCCGGAGTCAATCAAATAAGTATGCCCAAAGGCATAGGCTCCCTGCGGTATTTTTTTTGTTGAAAAATAACTGAGAAGCCGGTTGAGGGGATCGTATGTCCACGGAAAATTTCGTTGTGGAAAGGTGATGACCGCCAGCCCACCCGGTTTCAGAACCCTCGAAATTTCGGACATCATCCGGGCGGGTTGCCCGACATGTTCGATGACATCTACCGTGACGACCAAATCGAAACTGTTGTCTTCAAAACTCAGGTCGAGGGCGTTCTCGACAGTGTAGGAAGTATTTTTCAGCTTGGCATTCAATCGGGCGGCAAAAACCATGTCGTTCCGGTTGAGGTCGCAGGCAATTAGTTTTTCGCAAAAAGGTGCGATCATCGGGTCATAATCACCCTCCCCTGTTCCGAGGTGCAGCGCTTTTTCAAACTTTTTGACACCTCCAAAGGCAGCCAAATTTTCCTTCACGAAAAGGTACCGATTTCGATAAGTTGGGAAAAGTAATTTGTAATTCATTGGTTTGCTTTGACTTCCACTGATTGTGCCGAATGCCATGAAAACTGGCAAGGTAGAAAAAAACTTAATTTGGCATTCAATTTTTACCTCCTCATTCCAAGCAGGCAGTTTGATTTTAAAGGGTAAAAATTGTACGTTTGCACGATTTTTTAAACCCGTTTTAATTAATAAACCTAAAAATGGCTACAGTAATGAGCAACCCCCTCTCACAACGAGTACAACGAATGTCGGAATCTGCCACGATTAAGATGGCGCAAATGGCGAGAGATTTGAAAGAGCAAGGGCACGATGTAATCAGTTTAAGCCTCGGAGAACCGGATTTCGATACCCCCGGTCACATAAAAGAAGCCGCCAAAAAAGCGCTCGATGACGGCTACACCAAATACACGCCTGTTCCGGGTTTGGTGGAATTGCGGGAAGCCATTGCGGAAAAATTCAAAAGGGACAATGACCTGGATTTCGACATCAACCAAATCGTCGTTTCAAATGGTGCGAAACAGTCTATCGCCAACCTTTGCCTTGCCTTGCTGGATGAAGGCGATGAAGCCATTCTTTTTGCTCCCTATTGGGTCTCGTATTTGGAAATAGTGAAGTTGGCGGGGGGCGTCCCCGTCGCCTTGAAAGCGGGGGTTGAGCAGGATTTCAAAGTGACTCCTGCACAGGTGGAAGCCGCGATTACCGACCGAACGAAAATCATCATTTTTTCGTCGCCCTGCAACCCCACCGGCTCGGTGTATTCCGCCGAAGACCTGGCAGCGATTGCAAAGGTGGTCGCCAAACACGAAAATGTTTTCATCATTTCCGATGAGATTTACGAATACATCAACTTCATCGGCAGGCACTTTAGCATCGGAGCCTGCCCGGAAGTAAAAGACCAAACCATTACCGTGAATGGCTTCGCCAAAGGATTTGCCATGACAGGTTGGCGTTTGGGCTATATCGGCGCTCCGCAATGGATCGCCAAAGCCTGCGCCAAAATACAGGGTCAGTTCACCTCCGGTGCTACTGCATTTGGACAAAAGGCCGCCGTTCACGCACTGCGGTCCAACCTCGACCCAAGTTGGAAAATGCGCGATGCTTTTCAAAAAAGAAGAGACCTGGTTTTTCAATTGTTAAATGAAATCCCCAATTTTAAAGTAAACCTGCCAGAAGGGGCTTTTTACTTTTTCCCCGATATCAGTGCCTATTTCGGCACATCCACCGGTCAAACGAAAATCGAAAACGCCAACGACTTTTGCGAATACCTTTTGAATTCTGCGCATGTGGCGGTCGTTTCCGGATCTGCCTTTGGTGCGGATAATTGCTTCCGGCTTTCCTACGCCGCCTCCGAGGAACAGCTGCGCGAAGCGGTTCGCAGAATCAAAGAGGCGATGGGAAGACTGAAATAGGCGCTTAACCGAAATTTGAAACCAATCCCGAATTTGGTACGGGACAGGCTATGTTGTCGATAATTTTTCGGACTTGGTTTTCCCTCTGAAGGAGGTTTAAGTTCAATAACAAGAATCAAGTACAAGTTCAAAATTGAATTTGTACTTGATTCTTGTACTTGAACTTTCCTGGAAGGCTTATCTTACTACTTCCTTGTTTTTTGTGGGTAATTCCTATTTTGATGTTTTAGGGTAAATGAGTTTTGGTCTGAGAATAC
>CAZJYF010000446.1:0-3904 GCA_964549665.1 uncultured Saprospiraceae bacterium | reverse complement strand
ATTTTCAAACATTTCTATTGAAGCATTAAGTCTTTAAAGTACTATCGCATTTAGGCATTTCCACTAAAATGGTAGTAGAACCGGATTTATAAAAGAAAGGCAACATCCCTACTATTTCAATAATTTCCAATAAGGCAAAAAGGTGGCTGTTGTTTGTCCGACTTGAAGTTCTTCTGAAAAAGCGAGGTTTATTATCCATGCTTTTTTCGGTTGATACAGATGAATGAAATTTCTGAGTCCTATTTCTATGGTCGGTTTTTTAATTGTTCTGTATTTTATTTCTATGGGCAAAGGAGTATCCCCCTTGTCAATCACGAAATCAACTTCCGCTTTGTCTTTCGTTCGCCAGTATTTGATGTCTTCAAAGGGTTCGAAGTAATCGTCGAGGAGGTGATAAAGCAGGTTTTGGAAATCGAAGCCGATGGTATCATTGGCGCTATCCCAACGAAAATTTCTGCGGGCATACCTGCACAACCCTAAGTCGTTAAAATATAAAACCGGGGCTTTGCTCAGTTCTTTTCCGGGATTGGTGTAAAAGGGTTTTACAAGTTTTATCGTGTAGGTTTTTTCAGCATACCAAATATATTTGCTTACAGTAGGCGTTGAAATTCCGACAACCTGAGCGAGCTTCGAATAGTTGATAATTCTGCTTGTTCTATGCGCCATCATTCTAAACAATTTCTCGAATGCTTCCGGCCGGTTTAAATGGATGATTCTGTTTATGTCCCTTAAAATATAACTGTCGAAGATGTTTCTCAGGGTTTCCTGCTTTTCTCGTTCGGAATTTGCTAAGACTACTTTTGGGTACCCACCATAAATCAAATATTCTTTCAACCATTCGTGAATTTTTGCCTTGTGCAATTCGACAAAAGTTGCCATTTTGCCTTCGTAACGATACTGTGTCTTCCAATGAAAAAATTCTGAGAGTGACACGGGTTTAAGCTCGAACGTTCGCATTCTACCCACAAGAGATTCGACAATTTTTTCTTTCAATTCCACACTTCCGGAGCCTGTAATAACAAATTTATAAGGCAGTCTTCGGTCGTATAAACCCTTTAAAAACAGACCGACATTTTCTTTCCGCTGTATTTCATCGATAAAAACAACCCCTTTCTCCTTTCCCAATGACAATTCGATTTTGCTTATCAAACCTGCTTGAGATTCAAAAAAGGAAGCGTCTTCATCAATATCCAGGTTAAAATACAAGGTACTCTTCCCTTCTTGTTCGACAAACTCTTTGATTTTGAATAATAATGTCGTTTTTCCAACCTGCCTCGGACCGATGATTAGAGTCATCTCATCCGACGAGAGATGATTGAGCAAAGAGGGGAGTAGTCTTCTTTTTATGAATTTCATTTTACAAAAGTACGATAATTATAAAATTGACTTTAAAAATATCGTCGTTTTGCAAAATCTATATATAGACTGCTGCTGAACCGGAATCAAGAACCGGAAAAAACGGGAAGACCAAAATACGTTTTATACCACTCGATAAACCTTCCGATGCCTTCTCCAACTGTAGTTTCGGGCTTGTAATCCAAATCCTCCACCAGGTCGGTTACATCTGCAAAGGTCGCCGCCACATCTCCCGCTTGGATGGGGAGCATTTTCTTTTGTGCAACTTTGCCCAGTTTTTTTTCGATGGCTTCGATAAAATCCATCAACTCGATGGGATTGTTGTTGCCGATGTTGTAAATTTTATAGGGCGCTTTGGAAGCCGAAGGGTCCGGCACTTTGCCCGACCAATCCTGACGACCCATTGGCGGATTATCGATCACCCGGATGACGCCTTCGACGATATCATCCATGTAAGTGAAATCGCGCACCATATTCCCGTAGTTGAAAACCTCGATGGGTTTGTCTTCCAGAATGGCTTTGGTGAATAAAAACAAGGCCATATCGGGGCGGCCCCAGGGACCATAGACGGTGAAAAAGCGCAGCCCCGTCGTCGGCAAAGCGTAGAGGTGGCTGTAGGTGTGCGCCATCAGTTCGTTGCTCTTTTTGCTGGCCGCGTACAGCGAAACCGGATGATCCACATTGTCGGAAGTAGAGAAGGGCATCTTTTCATTCAAGCCATAAACGCTGCTGCTGCTGGCGTACGCCAAATGTTTAACCCCGTTGTGCCGGCAGCCCTCCAAAATATTCAAAAAGCCGACGATGTTGCTCTGAATATAAGCGTGCGGATTGACGAGGCTGTAGCGCACCCCGGCCTGCGCCGCGAGGTTGACCACGGCATCGAATGGCTCTTTTTCAAAAAGTTTTTCCACGCCTTCTTTGTCCTCCAAATTTAATCGAACGAAGCGGTAGCCGGGCAGTTTTTCACTTTGCACCAACTTGCCCCATTCAATATCTTCTTGTTGGATCCCAGCTTCCCGGAGGCGGTCGTATTTGAGCTTGGGGTCGTAATAGTCGTTGATGCTGTCTAAGCCGACGACTTCATCGCCCCGCTCCAGCAATTTGTTGGCGAGGTGGAAGCCGATGAAACCCGCGGTGCCGGTGACGAGAATTTTCATTGAGTGGAGAATGGAGTGGTCAGCGTGTAGTGTTTAAAGTGTAGAGTTTAAAGTTTAATGTGCTTGATTGAGCTTTTTAAGGGTGACTTTTCTCAAAGCACTTAACATTTTAGCAATTTCATTAATATATAAACGCAAATTATTCCTTTCATTCGTTGGAACATATTCCAAATCATGAGCTAGAATTATTTGGTTGAGCGTTTCTATCAAACTTCCATAGGCGATTTCGTAAAAACGCGCTTTGTCTTTGGCATTGTTCCTCGTAGATCCTTCTGCAATATTGCTGCTAATTGAAATAGCTGCTCTCCTTAATTGGGTGACCAATCCAAATTTCTCTGAAGGCGGGAACCCTCCTGTTATACGGTAAATTTCCAACACAAATTCCCGTGATTTTTGCCAAACCAAAAGCCTTTCGAAGGCGTATTCCATTTGCTCATATCTTATTACTCGGCGAAAAAAAGATATCGCTTAGTGACGACGAAAAAATAAGTTGCTCATTTAGACGAGTTTATTTTGTTCTCAGTTTTTACTTTGGAAATAAGAGCCCGTACGGGTGACGGTTTTAAAAGTGAAAAATAAGGGCAAAAGAAGCCGTCCAAATGTGTAAGTTATTCTTTCGTCGTTACTTAACCACAAAATCGAAAATCTATTTCCATTCTTTACTCTCCACTATAAACCATAAACTATAAACTTTACTCTCTAAACTTTACACTTTCCCTCTCCATTTTCCCCTTTTCCGAAAACGGATGTTCCGCCAGCGGCAATTCCGCCAATTCGTGGTAGCTGCCATGCAGACCGACGGGGCGCGTATTGCGAATGTCGTGAACGATTTTTATGGCAGTGACAGCCTCTTCGATTCCAAAACCCTCGCCGTTCAAAATAGCTTCGTAGCTAAGCGTATGTAAATCGGTAAAGCCACCGCTAAATTCGATTTCCTCGCCATCAACCGCAATGGAGCGGAAGGTTCTTGCGCCGGTTGTCTTCACCACGTCGGGGATGGTGTCGCCATTGATGCTTAGGAACCAACGCACCCGGGCCCGTTCAAGGTCGAGATGCCCGGCTGCCCGGTCGTGGGTATGAATGTGGACGGTGTTTCCCTGCACCGGTCCAAAAAGCCAGACCAGCATATCGTAAAAGTGGATGCCGATGTTGGTGGCGATGCCGCCTGATTTGGCAAGGTCGCCCTTCCAACTCGTGTAGTACCACTTTCCTCGAGAGGTTATGTACGTCAATTTGACATCGTGAATTTTGTCGTCGGGTTCAGCTTGAAGTTTTTTCCGCAATTCGATGAGGGCGGGATGTAGCCGCAGTTGGAGGATGGTAAAGACTTTCTTTCCGGTTTCTTCCTCCATTTCTTTCAGCGCCTCTACATTCCAGGGGTTGAGAACGAG
>CAZJYF010000445.1:0-3905 GCA_964549665.1 uncultured Saprospiraceae bacterium | reverse complement strand
ACTTGGTTTGGTTATCAAAAAAGTTGGCGGAGCAAATGTAGTGCTTTCACGATGCTATGCAAAGAATTATTTTTTGAATTTGAAGTTTCTTCCCGACAAAAGGAAAGCGAAGGAAATTTTTTTTAGTGGGCAAAGAAATTCAAAAAACTATACAAGTGTGTAGTCTTTTTACGATGAACATGCAACTATTTTTGCAATTCGGACTCTCTGTAATCTAAATGAGCTGCTCTTCGGTTGTATTCTGAATATCAGCATGGGTGGATTGAACAAGAATTTCTTTCAGGGTGTTTTTGGCTAAAATATCAGGCAGTTGATACTTATTTAACACTGCATGGTATTTTTTTTGTAGTCTAATTAATGGCGATTAATGAAATCCCCGTTTTTTAATTTTCATCCAGGCTGCCTAAAAGAATTTTAAAAGCTTTTTTCATACTAATTCAATTCCGGTTGCCGCACTTAATGTGTGGCAACTTTTTTTTTAAGAATTACTTCCTATCGTCACAATTTTCTTTTTTATTTCCAAAATCGGAACCACTTGGTAGCCGCCGTTCAATTTTTTATAAAAAAATATTTAAGGTATTGCTTAAATAAGCAAATAAACCTATCTTTGCGCCATGGAAAGAAAAAAAGACCCAAATCTTTGTATCCGGATTTTCAGAGACGAACAGCAAATTAATCGATGCAGGGAACGCGTCCTTGCGTTGGATGCTTCTGTATTTGAGATGTCAAAGTGGTTGCAACTTGCAAGCAATCAAGTGCGAATGAAAATTTTGTTTTTGCTGAGGGAAGAAAAGCGCTTATGCGTCTGCGATTTGAGTGAAATTTTAAACATGAAAATTCCTGCCATTTCACAGCATCTTCGCAAAATGAAGGATGGAGGATTCGTTTTTACGGAAAGGGAAGGAACTACGATTTATTATCAAATTGAAGAAGAGAAAGTTTCTTTGCTAAAGAGCATTTTTAGCCTTTTACCTGAACTCGAATTCGCTTGAATTTAAAAAGTCTCCTTTTCGACATACTTTGAAATTTGAGAGGAGGATTAAAACAAAAAATTGTTTCATCACCTATTTAAGTCATTGCTTAAATAACTATTCTCAGATACTTTCTAAATTAAAAATTACCGACATGAATCCACAAAATCCATCTGGAAAATGGGCAGGGGCAGGGATATTGACTGCCATAGCTGCCTCGCTTTGCTGCATCACCCCCGTATTGGCTTTGCTGGCCGGTACTTCGGGCCTTGCCTCCACTTTTTCGTGGATGGAACCTTTCCGGCCTTATATGATTGGGTTGACCCTCGCTGTTTTGGGCTTCGCATGGTACCAAAAATTGAAACCCCGAACGGCTGATGAGATAGCCTGCGATTGTGAGGAAGATGGCAAGCCGCCTTTCATTCAATCAAAGGCCTTCCTCGGTATCGTAACTGTTTTCGCCCTAGTGATGCTGGCATTCCCTCATTACTCCAAAATTTTCTATCCCGACAACAGCAAAGAAGTCATGATTATCAAAGAAGCAGATGTGGAAACCGCGACTTTCGATATCAAGGGAATGACCTGTACGAGTTGCGAGGAACACGTCAAACACGCGGTTAATGAACTTCCCGGGGTCATAGATGCCACTGCTAGTTTTGAGTCGGGTGATGCCACCATCAAATTTGACAAATCCAAAACGAGCATCGAAGACATTAAATCTGCCATCGATAAGACAGGTTATAAAGTGACGGATTATCAATTGGCTGCGCAGGGAAAATAGAATGTCCTAATTCCAAAGCGATGTAACTGCATTTTAAAAAAAATTAATATCAACCTAAATCAAAATTATGAAAATCTCCATGTTCCTTTTTACAATGGCTTTGACTAGCCTCGTTTTCTATGAAACCTCTGCTACCCCTGCCGGTTTGTTCAGCGGTGAACCCCAAAAAGTAAAACTCAAAGTAACCGGCATGAGTTGTGGTGGTTGCGCCAACCACATTTCCAAAGCCTTGGGTGAACTCGAGGGCATTCTGGAAGAGGATGTTCAATTCCCCGGTGATGTAGCGATCGTCAAATTTGACCCCGACAAAGTGACCCTTGCCGGCATCATTAAAACGATTGAAGAAGCGGGGTATAAAGCAGAGGTAATGAAAGAAAATAAACCAAAGGATACCAAGAAAACCGATAATGGTCATTAAACTATCGACCCAATCATGTTTCGAAAAATTTTTCAAAAAGAAAAACCGTCCATTCCAAACGAGGAAACCTTTCAACTCGAAATTAGTGGCATGACCTGCGACCACTGCGCCAAACACGTGGAGAATTTAGCTAATTCTGTGAAGGGCGTTTTGAAAAGCAAAGTGAGCTATTCGGAAGGAACGGGTGAATTCATCATCGATGCGGCTTCGACCACCGAAGAGGCGGTTGTGCGCGCAATAAACGCTTCGGGAAATTACAAGGTTGTTGACCAAGGCAAAGACAGTTGCTCAACTACCGGGAATGCCAAATGTACTAATGATGTCGGGAAGGAAAAAAAAGCGAATGGAACGACTGCTGCAGTTGTAGAAGAAGGAACTAATTTCGCAGGTAAGCACTTCGACTTCATCATCGTCGGTGGTGGGTCGGCAGCTTTTTCCGCGGCCATCAAAGCCAACGAGTTGGGGCTTAACACGCTGATTATCAATGACGGATTGCCCATCGGCGGCACTTGTGTGAATGTGGGTTGTGTGCCTTCCAAGTACCTCATTCGGGCGGCTGAAAGTATCCACAAGGCGTCCCATTCTCCCTTTGCAGGGGTGACGACTCAAAAGCCTTCTGTCGCTTTTCCAAAGATAATCCGGGAGAAGCGGGCTTTGGTAGAGGCGCTGCGGAAGAAAAAATATTCCAATATTTTGGATGGATTGGAGTTCGTGCAAACCGTGAAAGGTTTTGCGAGTTTCAAAGATGAAAAAACGATTGTCGTAAACGGAGAAAAGGAATACACGGCTATCAAATTTCTCATAGCCACCGGCGCAACGACAAAGATACCGCCGGTTCCGGGTCTCGATGAAGTGCCGTATTTGACGAATCGTTCCCTTTTTGAAATGGAAGAATTGCCCAAATCGCTCCTCGTATTGGGTGGCGGTTACATCGCGCTGGAAATCGCACAGGCTTACCACCGCTTTGGTTCAAAAGTGACTTTGTTGCAGCGTTCGGAGAAGATTTTGTCCAAACAAAGCCCCGATGTTTCGGATGAAATTTTGAGGCATTTGCGAGATGACGGCTTGGAAATTCACACGGGGCAAAGCTTTCGGAGTGTTGTACACCGAGATGGAAAAATGGTGGTGAGAACCTTGGATAAAGGCACTGCTGCCGAATACCGTGCGGAGCAACTTGTAGTGGCGACAGGCACTAGCCCAAACACGGCTAATTTGGGATTGGAAAATGCCGGAATTGAGTTGACGCGAAGCGGGCATATTAAAGTGAACGAGCAACTCGAAACGGGTGACAGCCGCATCTTTGCTGCAGGGGATTGCGTCGATACACCCGCCTATGTGTACACTGCCGCTTACGAAGGCAACATGGCGGTGGAAAACGCTTTCACAAGCGCGGAAAAATCAACGAATTACGACAGCATGCCCTGGGTGGTTTTCACCGACCCGCAGGTAGCCGGGGTAGGCATGGATGAAGGGGAAGCCGAAAGAAAAGGCATTCCCTTTGAAGTCAATGTTTTCCCGCTCACCGAAGTGCCGAGAAGCCTCGCCGCTTTGGACACGAGGGGCTTTGTGAAACTCATCAGAAACCCCGAAACGGATAAATTGCTCGGCGCCACCATCGTGGCGGCTGAGGGCAGTGAATTGACCATGGAATTGAGCATGGCCATCAAATACGGCATTCCCATCAAAGAACGAGGAGAGTCTTTCCACTCCAATCTTTCTTTGTCTGAAGCCGGAA
>CAZJYF010000444.1:0-3913 GCA_964549665.1 uncultured Saprospiraceae bacterium | reverse complement strand
TACCTATTTATTTCAGTATCAATCGATTGCGTATTTAACGGCAGACCCTAAATTAGACTTTTCAAAGGAAAATTTTTGGTAAATACCGTTTTATTCAAATCACCAAGTCCACTCAGCGACCTTTATGAAAGTACCCGAAAATAAAGCGCTTTTGATGATTACTTATTGGTTCCCTCCCACTAAATCGAGCAGTTTGAGAAGCTACTATGCTTACCGGGAATTTCAAAAATACTTTTCGTCTGTGAAAGTAATCACGACGAAAAATAGAAACCTTTTTCCACAAGAACCCCTGCCCATTCAAGAAGAGGACATCTCCGCCATCCCTACCTTTGATTTTCGCACTCTACAAGGCTTGAAAACGAAAGGGCAAACCTTTAATTTGGAAGCAAGTCGAAAAACCAAAACCGTTCGAGGAGTGCTAAAATTACTGGAAAGTTTTCCGTTCAACCTGCTTTTGGGCGAAGGAGGTCTGATTTACATTTTCGGTGCTTTTTTCAAGGCTTTGCGAATTATTAAAAACGATAAGGTTACACACCTATTTACCTCCTACCGACCTTATTCAGACCATTTCGTGGCTTTTTTATTGAAGTTATGGAAACCCAAAGTTGTGTGGGTTGCCGATTTTCGGGACATCCATGCCGACCCAAACAAGGGTGATATTTATGGCAAAAAATTTCAGCATTGGTGCAATCGGCTAATTCTTGCACAAGCAGACTTACTGACCACCGTTTCTGAAGGCTTGGCAAACTACCTTAAACAATACCACCAAGCGGTTTATGTCTTGCGGAATGGCATAAGTTCAAGCCAAACAATTGATTATCAACCACATAAAAGTGCCTTTTTCAAAATTTCTTACACGGGTTCACTCTATCCTGGACTACAATCGACCGCAATTTTATTTAAAATTTTGGCTGAGCTTTTGGAAAAAGGCTCCATTGAAAAAAGCAAAATTCAACTGGTCTATGCAGGAAAAGACGGTGATATTTGGCAGGATTGGGTCCAAGCCTTTCGACTCCAAGAAATTTGCCGGAACAGGGGAATGGTTTCCTTTGCTGCCGCGAAACAAATTCAAAGGAAAAGCCAATTGAACCTTTTGCTGTCTTGGTCGAGTCCCTCATTAAAAGGAATCCTCACAGGCAAATTGTATGAATACCTCGCAGCCGGGAACCCAATCCTAAGCATCATCAACGGCACAAAAGATGAAGAATTGGAAACGATTTTTGAAAAGTGCCAGGCTGGAATGGTGGGTTATGAGGATATAAAATCCGAGGGGGCTGTTCGGGAATTTTTGCTCGGTTTATATGGCGAATGGGAGCGAAATGGCTTCGTATCAAAAAGAATGGATTTCGCGGAATTAGAAAATCATACCTGGGAAAAACAGATGCAGCAATTCATGCGTTTCTTTTTGAAAACCAATCAATTAGCTCCTGATACAGCTTCCTGAATTTATCGCCATCATACATCACCTCATCAAAACTGCTGTTGTGAAAATTGAAGGTTATTTTGGTAAAAAACCGGTTCTCGTTTAAAAAGTCAAACAAGATAGTTTCTGCCATTTGAATATCATTTTCAGCTTCGCCAAGTAAGCCGATATCCATCACCACCATCGGTGTTTCCAAAAACCGGGAAGCACGTTCTTCCTCAAAATGATACAAGCGATACTCAAAACCCGTCCCGCAACGAAAGCCAATCAAATCCTGATAGCCGAGACTTGAATCGTTTTCGATTTGATTTTTTTCGAGCACGCCCGGCGTTTTGTCGAACCTAAATCGCAAAAAATGTTGCCTGCTTTGTGTCACTTTCTTTCCAATTTCGCCTTCCAATTTTTCTTTCTCCTCGCGAAATAATAATTCATCCCGGTACGTCTGATAACTCGGATGAATTCCAATCGAATAGCCTGCCTTTATCGCTTTTTCAAGTACCTGATTAGCAACGACTTGTGTGATTTTATAAAAATTTTCATACTTCGTGTTGCCGCCTGCCATCAGGTAAATTACCCGTTCCTCCACTTTGTTATCGAGCAGCCAATCGAAAGTGTCGTAGGGGTCTTTTGCAACGCCGGTTTTGGTGGCTGCCCAAGATTTTAAAAACCGGCGAAACGCCCCAACGCCCTGCCGTTCTTTCACAAGCCTCGCAAGGCTTCGCCCGGATTTAAGAAAAGAAGGAAATTTCCGAATGACATCGATATCGTGGGTCATTCGGTAAGTCGTCGATCGCTTTTCCGGTTTTAAATCGAGGGCTTGGAAAAAGCAAAAAACCAACTGATCCACCACCGGAATTCGATAAATTTGCTCCCGCACCAGGAAATGTTCCGTCGAAATCATCTCGTCGTGCAAATTTTTTTTGTCCGGCGGGCAGTGATATTCTTCGTAACGGCCGAGGTGAAAAAACAGGGTTTCAAAAAGGTCGAAAGCAAACACATTGCCTTCGATGAATTTGCCCGGCGGTTTTTTTTGATTTTCAACGGAATACAAATCGAAGTCTCCGAACGAATAAGAATTGGCAAACAAAGCCTCGGTGTTCCAAATCTTAGAACCAAAAATAAGCTGTTGGGGCTTGAGGAAAAAGGAATTCCTGGCGTTTCGGGAAGGCAGTTCTTTTTTATAAACAATTGAAAAAGAGGGTGTTAACTCATGAATGTTTTGATGGGGAGTAGAACAAATTAAATCTACTTCAGGAGGACAAAGCGGGTGGGAGTTGAGAAATCGAACGAGGTATTCTATTCGATTGTGAAAAACCGGCATGTCGTGGTGGACGTGAATTTGCATTTGCTCAAAGTCTTTTTTCAAACAATACCTTCAAAAAGTCGAAAAACTTGTTTTTGCCCTTGTAAATCTGGAAATAGGGCTGTTGCACACTTCCGAATGACCTGAAAAAGTTCTCTACTCCGGGAATAATGCTGCCTTCAAAATCAAAGCGGTTTACCCTATCCGCTGCATCCTTTATTGCTTCCCAAAACAACAAAGTCATGGCACCGCTTGTCTTAAATTTTGGGTCCAAACCACCTGCTAAAAAATAGGCTGCGTTGGAGTCATAAATTAAATAAATTGCAGCGTGCGGGATTCCATTATTTTTATCAATTGCAAAAAATATTTTCCTTTTTTTTCGATGCTTCAAGGCTTCATCTATTTTCCGAAAAAAGTCTATTGAATACGGCATCTTCAATCCTTTTCTTGCAAAAGTCATCTCGTTCATTTTATAAAATAGATTGACATCCTCTTCAATGGATATATCCACCTGCTTTTCCGCTTTTTTAATGTTTCTTTTTACATTTTCCTGAAAGCGAGAGAAAACAATTTTTAAATCCTTTAAGCCTTCAATATAATACGAATAGTAAGTCGTCTGCCGATACCCCTTCCAATAAAACGGCAGCCAATTGCTAAAATCATAATGAAAATTCTGGGTGAAATAAGCCACGCGGGGGAGTTGGTGAATCAAATCGTTCAGTACGCGATGTTCAAAAGCATAGCGACGGGAATTCTTTTCCAACTTGGGCGGGTAGCTCAGCCAAGGACCCAAAAAGGGCGTCAACAAAGGCATCCGAATGACTCGAAATCCGCGGAAACGAGTTCGAAAAAAAGGCAAAGCGCCGGTGATATGCCCGGTTTTATCGAACGCCAAACAGACATCCCAGTTATCGCCCTCACAAACGACATCCAACCACCACGGCTGCATGAAAACCGGAATGTCCGCTTCGCTATGACAAAGTTTTCGGTAGGCTTCTTTATTTTTACCCATCGTAAATAGAAGTGAGGCAGAAGATGAAAGACGAAAGATGGACACTTGACGTCTTTAAAAGAGTTGTTCGGAAATAAGGCATCGGATACCTGTCAGGTATCCGATACCTTGGTTCTCAAATTTTTATGAATAATAGATTCTTATTTACGAACATCTCTAATCTTTTGTCTAAGGT
>CAZJYF010000443.1:0-3915 GCA_964549665.1 uncultured Saprospiraceae bacterium | reverse complement strand
TGGGTGTGATGGTGTGATGGTTTGACGGGACACTGCTTTCTCTCACTTCTCTCACCCTCTCACCCTCTCACTCTTTTCTCTCTCCACGTAAATTCGCGCTTCCCACGGCTTTAATGTCCATTGATTTTCATGTGTTTGTTTGTAATTGCCAACCAAAAAATGTTTGGGGTTCTGATTCTCAAAGTCTTGAATATCAACAGTTTTAGAGCTAAAGTTAAGGAAAATGAGATACGACCCAAATTCGTCAATGCGCCGATAGACGAACAGTCGCTCATCCTCATCATTGAAAACTTCAAAATCGCCGTAAATAAGCGTCGGATGTTTTTTGCGGAGTTTCAAAAGTTGTTGATAATAATGAAAAATAGAGTCCGGGTCAACGAGGGCATTGGCGACATTGATGTCGGGATAGTTGGGGTTAACTTTAATCCAGGGCTTTCCCGAAGTGAAACCGGCATTTGGACTGTCGTTCCATTGAATGGGCGTCCGGGCATTATCTCTTCCATTTTTATGGACGGCTTTTAGCAGGGTGTTCAGGTCCTTTTTCTTTTCTTTCCATAAATGAAGTGCGTTAATCATTTCGACGTCGCGGTAGTCTTCGAAGGAGTCGAAGGCCACATTCGTCATTCCTATTTCGCTACCCTGATAGATGCAGGGCGTACCTCGCAAGGTCAGTAGCAAGGTGGCAAACAATTTGGCAGATTCGACCCGGTAATCGCTGTCGTTTCCGAACCGGGATAGCATTCTCGGAAAATCGTGGTTGTCGAGGAAGACGTTTATCCAGCCTTTTTTGCCCAATGCCTCGTGCCACTGGAGAAATACCTTTTTAAATTCTTGTAATTTCCATTCTTTTGGGTCAAATCTTCCGCCTGCCCCATGGTCTAGGAACATGTGGTCGAAGTGGTAAAGCATATTTAATTCTTTCCGTTCAGGGTCAACGTAGAGGAGGCAGTTGTCGGTGGTCACGCCAATTCCTTCACCAACTGTCATCAGGTCGTAATGACTACTGACTTCGACGTTCATTTCCTTCAAAAACTCGTGCAAGCGGGGCCCATTGGCGTAAATTTCATAAATCGATTGCAGCATGTTTGCGGGGTCGATATCGGGAAAATCTAGGCGTTTGGAAATCAACGGGATCACATCCATGCGAAATCCGTCAACACCTTTGTCCAGCCAAAAGCGCATGAGATTGTACACTTCCTGTCGCAGTTTTGGATGTTCCCAGTTGAGGTCGGGCTGCTTTTTTGTGAACAGATGGAGGTAATATTCTCCTGTCCTTTCATCGTATTGCCACGCATCACCCCCGAAGAAGGATTGCCAGTTATTCGGTTTTTCCGCTTTCCAAAAATAGTAATCCCGGTACGGATTGTCCGTGGATTTTCGGGATTCCCGAAACCAGGGGTGCTCGTCCGACGAATGATTTACCACCAGATCGAGGATGATTTTCAGCCCCCTGCGGTGGGCTTCCATCAATAGTTCATCGAAATCCGCCATCGTCCCAAACTCGTCCATGATGGCGCAATAGTCGCTGATGTCGTAACCATTATCGTCATTGGGGGACTGAAAAATCGGACTCAGCCAGAGAACATCTACGCCCAATTCCGCCAAGTAATCCAACTTTTCGATGATACCCCGAAGGTCTCCGATACCGTCGCCATTGCTATCCTTGAAACTGCGGGGATAAATTTGGTAAATGACGGCTTCCTTCCACCAGTTTTTATCCATGAAGAAATGATTGAAATAAGGTTAATCTTACCTATCCCGGACAACTTCTGTTATTAATATTTTCCCATCCTCAAAATTTGATGGCTCAACACAAATGTATAGAAAAAATTTGGGGAAGGCCTTTTTGACAAATCTACCTTTTGCTTGAGGTCGATGTAGAAATGGTGCAAATCCTTTCACTTTTCAAATATTGCTAAGGTCTTTCAAACAGAAATTCTCTGACCCGATGAGATGTACATAACATCGGGTGCCATTCTCAGTTCCTAGTGTGGTAAACAGGATTGCGCATGACAGGATGGGAAACGCCAAGAATAGCCTGCCTCTCTAACTGCCAAAATCGTCGAAAGCTATATTTTCTTCCGGCACGCCCAATTCGTCGAGCATTTTCTGGACAGCCTGAAGCATCAGGGGCGGGCCACAGAGATAGTATTCGATTTCTTCCGGTTCAGGATGTTTACTCAGGTATTGGTCGAACACTACCTGATGGATAAAACCGGTGGGGCCATCCCAATTGTCTTCCGGCAAGGGGTCGGATAAGGCGATGTGGTAGGAGAAATTATCAAAATTCTTTTCGATATTTCTAAAATCTTCGGTGTAAAACAATTCCCGCGAAGAGCGACCACCGTACCAATAAGAGACCTTGCGATCTTTGGTTTTAAGCGTGTGGAAAAGGTGGAAAATATGGGAACGCAAAGGTGCCATGCCTGCACCACCACCGATATACACCATTTCCCGTTTGGTAGGCTTAATGAAAAATTCACCGTAAGGACCGGAGATGGATACTTTGTCCCCTTTTTTTAGCGAGAAGACGTAGGAAGAGCAAATCCCCGGATTGACCGCCATCCAATTGTTGTTTTTTCGGTCCCATGGAGGGGTGGCGATTCGAATATTCAACATGACGATGTTCCCTTCGGCAGGGTGATTGGCCATGGAGTAGGCCCTAAATTGTGGTTCTTCATTTTTCATCGTGAGCGCCCACAAGTTGAATTTATCCCAATCGGGTTTGAATTTGTCGGGCCCGGCGGGGTCATCGGGTTTGGGGAAGATGTCGAAGTCCTTAAAGGCTACTTCGATTTCAGGAACGTCAATTTGGATGTAGCCGCCGCTTTCGAATTCCAGCATTTCGCCTTCCGGCAATTTCACCACAAACTCTTTGATAAAGGTGGCCACGTTGTAATTGGAAACCACCTCACAGTCCCACTTTTTAATGCCAAAAATCTCTTCCGGCACCCTGATGTGCATATCCTGACGAACCTTCACCTGACAGGCGAGCCGTTTGTGTTCGGCTACGTCTTTTCTCGTCAAATGGTTCAACTCGGTCGGCAGCACATCTCCACCTCCTGCATCGACCTGGCATTCACACATGGCGCAAGTGCCCCCTCCTCCACAGGCGGAAGGAAGGAAAATATTTTTTTCCGAAAGGGAAGACAACAAAGATGATCCGGGGCTGACGAGGAGCGGGTTCTCTTCGTCGCCATTGATGATTATCTTGACTTCTCCCTGGGGAACCAATCTTCTTTTAGCTCCTATCAACATGAACGAAAGAGCCAGGATGACGGCGATGAAAACAACCAATGCCGACAAAAGGGTCTGAATACTAAAAAGCAGAATCATTTGATTTATTAATTTTTCAGAAACTCTCAGAATGTGAATTCTCCGCTGGTCGAATTCTTAAATAACGGATGACGAATATTGACAGATGGACTACTTGCTAAAGGCTGCCGGGTCAAGTCCCATCAAACTCATAAAAGCGATACCCATCAAGCCCGTCATTAGAAAGGCGATACCTAACCCCCGCAAAGCAGGAGGGACATTGGAGTAGCGCAGTTTTTCGCGAATAGCGGCCATAGCCACAATTGCCAAAAACCAACCGAAACCACCCCCCAAACCAAAAGCTACGCTATTGCCGAAAGTGTATTCCCGGGAAACCATGAATAAGGATCCTCCTAAAATGGCACAATTGACGGTGATTAGGGGAAGGAAAATTCCCAGAGCGGCGTACAGCGCAGGAGAGAATTTTTCAACGACCATTTCCACCAACTGAACCATGGAAGCGATAACGGCGATAAAAAGAATGAAGCGCAGAAAAGTCAGGTCGGTATGCAGCAAACCCGTTTCGCTCAAAAGGTAGGTGTTGATGACCCAATTGATAGGCATGGTGATGCCCAACACGAAAATGACCGCCAAGCCTAG
>CAZJYF010000442.1:0-3930 GCA_964549665.1 uncultured Saprospiraceae bacterium | reverse complement strand
ATGCCATTGCGTTGGCGTTCGAGTTCTTTTTGAATCAAATCGAAAACAACATCTTTTGACATGATGGCTAATTTTTTGATGATAAATTCTATTTTTAGGCTATAAGATTTCAGATGAAAGACATAAGACGCTCAATAGCTGTAAGCAATTTGTTGTTAACCATAAAATTAAGCAAAGATTTTGTATTATGAGGTTTAGCCCACAAAATCTAAAGCACCGCAAAGTTCTTACTTACAATCTTTTATCTTTTTCCTAAAGTCTTAAAATAGAATTAAAGACACTTTGGGAAAACCCCACTTTTGAATAGATTGTTTGTCAATCGAATAATGAATTTTGAACTCTAAATTGACAGTCACTTTTTACAACAAAAAAGTTCCATTCGGCAAAAAAGAAGAGCAAATTTACAATAAATCAGATTGGAAAATCTTTAATTAGCGCGCTTGTCAAGTCACTTCAGTAAATTTTTTACGGCCGCATTCTGCCTTCGAAATTTTCTGATATTTTTACAAAAACAAGCTGCCTTGCCGGTTTAATTTTCATACCAAATGCTTCTAAATGAGCAAACGAATGTTGAAGAACCATTTTTATAGGTTAGCAGGCACCTTGCTCTTTTGCTTCCTTTACTCGGCAGCCGGGGCATTGACGGACAAGTACCGGGCTATGTGGCGCGAGGACCCCTCCACGACGATGGTCATCGGGTGGAATCAGGTCTCCGGCGAAAATCCCGTCTTGCTTTTGGATGTGCTGGACCACGGGCAAAATGCGCAGGAATATGCACTTGAAAGAAGGGCGGGACGAGTCATCGAGGCGAAGGGAATGAACAATCATTTCGTGCGATTGGACGGCTTGACGCCAAATACCACTTATTATTTCCTCATCAAAGACAGTGAAGGAATTAGCAAGCGGCTATTTTTTACGACCGCACCCGGGGATTCGGAGCACCGCTTGTCTCTTATCGCAGGAGGTGACTCCCGCAATCATCGCGAGGCGAGACAGGGAGCCAATAAATTGGTTGCCAAGCTCCGCCCATATTGCGTTCTTTTTGGGGGCGATATGACGAAAGACGATACGGCACAACAGTGGCATGAGTGGTTGGACGACTGGCAACTGACTATTGCGAAGGACGGTAGAATGACCCCGATTATCGTCGCTAGGGGGAACCACGAATCAAAAAATCAAACCTTAATCGATCTGTTCGATGTCAAAAGCAAGGAGTTGTATTACGCGCTCTCGTTGGGCGGAGACCTCTTGAGAATTTATACCTTGAATTCCCTGGTGGCTTCCGGTGGCAACCAAAAAATATGGTTGCAACGAGACCTTCAGGCAAGTACGAGGGCGATTTGGAAGATTGCCCAATACCACTTTCCCATGCGTCCACATACCCTAACCAAACCAGAACACAACAACCAAGTCCTCAATTGGGCAACGTTATTTTTTAAATTTGGCATCGACATGGCCATTGAATCCGATGCCCATGTCGTGAAATCAACCTGGCCGATACGTCCCGCCCGCGGGCTGCACAGTGAGGAGGGTTTCACCCGGGATGATGAAAGGGGAACGGTTTATTTGGGAGAAGGATGTTGGGGCGCGCCCCTGCGTCAACCCAATGACGACAAAAGTTGGACGCGGGCCAGCGGCAGTTTCAACCAATTCAAATGGATTTTTGTCGACCGTGAAAAAATGGAGGTGCGCACTGTTCGAACCAATGACTCCAAGTGGGCAGAAGCAGTGGACCCCGAAAATATATTTGAAGTTCCCGAAGGCTTAGTCCTTTGGAACCCGCCTTCCGGTGCCGTGATTACCATCCCCCGCCACCACGGTATCCCCGAAGAACCGCTCGCTTCATTTCCTGCTCAGGAGGAAGATTTACTGGCGGCCAGGGAAGCGATGGAAATCCTCGATTTCTCTGCTACACGAGAGGGTTCCCAAGTGCTTATCGAGTGGCGTACGAGAACCGAACCGGCAGGCTTGCTTTACGAACTGCAACGCTCTTTCGACGCGGGTGAAACCTTCACGACTATCGCCACCCTCTCTGGCAAAGGGGATCCCGAAAATAAGTACCGCGTGGTTGATACCAATTTGGCGATTCAGAAACCCGGCAAGAACATCAATTACCGGCTGAGAAGGACCTCTTCCGATGGGAAATGCGTTGTTCTCGACCTGAGAGACATCCACAAAGGCGATGGGGATTGGAAGCGATTTCCCGTAATCGAACCCGACCCGGTCAACCGCGATATTCTCGTAAAATACAGCTTGAAAAAACCTGCCAAGGTTACCATCTTATTAATCAATCCCAAAATGCAGGCAGCAGCCCGGATGCAATTTGAAAATCAAAAACCCGGCGCATACTCCAAATCCTTCGACCTCAAAGGCGTCCCAAATGGGCGGTATTTGTTGGTGGTAAAAGCCAACAAGCAAGTGATCCGGCGGTTCCGGGTGGTGAAGCGACCGGGAGGGTGAAAAGGATTTTTGGTCTTGGAAGGAAATGATTTTGCATTTAATTTTGTGGAAAAAGTGTAACTTGCTTTTACTTTTCTAAAAAGAATTTCAGAATGACCTCGAGCACAGTCATAGAAAATCCATTAATGGAATTCCTTGAATTCGGACCCATGACGCTTCATAGTTCCATCGACTTAGATCGTTTTTTAAAAATGGCTTCTCGCTATCCGGATTTGCGTTTGGAAAGAGAGAAAAATGGAAAAGTAATTATTATGACTCCAGTCAAAAGAGGTTCTGGGAAAAGAGAATCTCGAGTTAATTTTTTTATCAATCTTTGGAATTATAAAACAGGTTTAGGTGAAGTTCATGGTCCGTCGTCAGGCTTTTACCTTCCCGACGGCGCTTTCAAAAGCCCCGATTGCTCGTGGATTTCAGATGAAAGGCTGGCTCAACTTCCCAAAAATGCAGATGAAGATTTTATTTCCATCCCCCCGGATTTCGTCGTCGAACTTCGGTCCTCTTCCGACCGCCTTTCCCCCCTCAAAAAGAAAATGACCGACGTTTGGATGGCAAATGGCGTTCGCCTGGCCTGGCTAATTGACCCCTATTCGGAAAAAGTCTGGATTTACCGGGAAGGCCGGGAAGTAGAAATATTGAAAGGTTTTGAGGGAAAAAAACTTAGCGGCGAAGACCTGATGCCGGGCATGGAATTGCCGTTAGAGGAGATGATGGTTAAAAAGTGAATTTGGGAACCAACGGCAGTTTCCAACCTAGCTTTTTCTTTTCAGCGGTTTCATTGTCCGCTGATTTCTCTACTTTTTTCCGTCCGCTTTCAAAAAGATATTCCCAATAATTTTATCTTAGCCCATACTAGGAGCAAATTTATCCTGGAGGACAATGAATTTCATTTAACAACGTGAGTCGTGGGTAAACCTTCCTGATTATCAACAACTTAACCCCAGAGGGGTGACCCCGTTTGTAGGAATTTGGTTAATTCGATAAAAGCGCCTTTAGGTGCGTCCCCCAAGTGCCGCACCTAAAGGCGCTAACCTCTTCTTTTATTACACACCTACAAACGGGGTCACCCCTCTAGGGGGTTTTGCTTATTCATAACTCATGGTTATTAGCCGTAGCAGACATTATGAAAATTACCGTTTTAGGCGCCGGCAAGGTAGGCAGCGCCATAGCGAAAGATTTGGCGAAGGAGGATGCATTTAGCGTCACCGCTGTGGATTTCGACCAACAGACTTTGGACCGGCTGAAAACAGAAGCCCGCCTTAGCTGCCTTCAGTCGGACCTTCGAAAAAGGGGGAACATTTCCCAACTGATAGCTGATGCTAATATGGTGGTCTGTGCGGTTCCCGGTTTTATGGGATTTGAGACCTTAAAACAAATAATCGAAGCCGGGAAGGATGTCGTTGACATTTCTTTCTTCGCGGAAGACCCTTTCCTATTGGATGAGTTGGCTAAATCCAAAGGTGTCACGGCGGT
>CAZJYF010000441.1:0-3933 GCA_964549665.1 uncultured Saprospiraceae bacterium | reverse complement strand
ATCCCTCCATCCGGCCCCAGATTGCCGTGAATAATAATCCCTATCTATACATTCCCTGGGACGGACCGATACGAGGAGGTGTAATTATCATGGTGTTGGATTCCGTTACTGTGAATCCTTGGTTAAATGTTCCCACCGGGCCAGGTTCAAATGTCGGACAATACGGTAGCAATATCCCTTCGTGGACCATCGGACTTTACGCCGCCTTTCCCTACACCACGCGAACGCCAGAGGGCAGAAAACTGGCCATGAACTTTATCGACAGCATCATCCCGCCCAATGACTACGTCGTTTTGATTACAGTGCAGGAGGATAATTACGATTACATGCCACAGGAATGGGCAGCTGATTCACTTAATGAAAACGGGAACAACCTGTTCAATATGCTTGAAAAACAGGGGGCCAAACTTATCCGGCAAGCAGAAACCACGGGAGCCAAACCCTATTATTTTATTTTTAAAAAAGACGACCCTTCTTTCGAGCCGTTTGAAGGATTTTCAGAACCTAACGAAATTACACAATTCAATTTTGGACTCCTGGGAAGTTGGGACAACGGCTTTGTGGAATCGAGGGAAATCGGACCTGCAAAACAATGGCATTCATTGCATTGGAAATTGGAAGAACTCGATGTGGCCAATGACAGCGTGTACCTCGACATCATCGGCGTAAAAGACTCTGGGGAGGAAACAATACTGATGGGCCAATTGAAGGAGGAAGTCGTTTCATTGGACAGCATCGATGCTGAAGAATTCCCCCGCTTAAAACTCCGGTTTTATGCCCAGGACACCACACAATTTACTCCTCCCCAATTGGACTTCTGGCGAGTCTATTTCGATGAATTTCCAGAAATAGCGTTGAACCCATCCGCTCATTTTTTTGCAACCAGAGACACAATAGCTGAAGGCCAGACCCTTCATCTCGAAATCGGCGTGGAAAATATTGGTTCTGTGGATGTGGATAGTCTTCTGATGCGCTACGAGGTGAAAAGCAATGAAAACCAGAAATACATTTTTGACAAATTGGAAATGCCCTTGAAAACGGGAGAGTCACTGATTGCATCAATGGACATACCCACCAAAGGACTTGCCGGGGATTACCAGTTGTTGTTGGAGGCAAACCCCCTCAACCAGCCTTTCGAGGAGGTCCGGTTCAACAACGTAGGCCTCAGCGAGGTCTTTGTAGAAACGGACCAGCGAAACCCCCTGCTCGATGTTTATTTTGACGGCACTCGCATCCTGGACGGGGACCTCGTCTCCTCGCGTCCAATTATACAGATTAAGTTCCTCGACGAAAACCCATATTTGCCGATGAACGACACGAGCCTCTTCAACCTCTTTTTCATTTACCCCGGAGAGTTCGAACTTCGGAGGATGCCTTTATCGGGAGAACAAGTGACCTTTATCCCCGCTGATTTAAGCACGGGTAAGAACGAGGCCGGCATTGAAATAAAGGCTGCTTTTGAAAAAGATGTGGAGTACCAATTAATCGTTCAGTCGCGCGATGCAACCGGCCACCCTTCGGCCCAATACGATTACAATCTGGCTTTCAAAGTCATCCACGCACCCTCCATTTCCAACTTTCTCAACTACTCGAATCCCTTTTCTTCCGCCACTCGTTTTCTATACACCCTCACGGGTTATGAGGCACCTACACGATACAAATTACAGATTATGACTGTCTCCGGGAGAATCGTGCGGGAAATAACCCAGGACGAACTGGGGCCTTTGAAACCCGGCATCCACCTGACCGATTATGCCTGGGACGGCACGGATGAGTTCGGTGACAAGCTGGCAAACGGAGTGTATTTATACCGTTTTTCCGCCAAAAATGCCGATGGCACTGATTGGGGGAAATACGGGAATGGTACGGACAGCTATTTCCGTTCAGGATTTGGGAAAATGGTAATCTTGCGCTAATGGGGATACTTCACATTGTAGGCGCCCGCCCCAATTTCGTCAAAGCAACCCCGGTCATCGAGGCGCTGAAGAAGCGCGGAATACTGCAATCGCTCATCCATACGGGGCAGCATTCCGATGAAGAACTGTCGGGGGCTTTTTTTCGGGAATTGGCATTGCCTCCGCCGGACTTGCTGCTCAATGTCAAAAACTCCCTGCCGCTTTCTCGGTTCATCGCCCAAATCCATCGTGGCCTATCGGTTTTTTGCCAAATCCACCAGCCCCGTCTGGCCCTCGTTTATGGAGATGTGAACAGTACGCTGGCCGCTGCCCTTGCCTTTCAAAGACTGAATATTCCGGTAGCACATGTCGAAGCCGGGCTTCGCTCTTTTGACAATACCATGCCCGAAGAGACCAATCGCATCCTCGTTGACCATTTGTCCTCCTGGCTGTTTACAACAGAACCTTCGGCCAATGAAAACCTCCTCAAAGAAGGATTTGAACTAGAAAGAATTTTTTTCGTTGGCAATTGCATGATTGACACATTGAAGCGTTGCCTTTCGGAATCTTTGGAAAAAAGGCCGCATGAACAATTTGGCCTCGAAGCCCGCCAATATCTGCTCTGCACTTTTCACCGGCCCGGCAATGTGGACAACCTGGCCCAAATGACTTTCATAATGGAATTGTTGGATGCAGTGAGCAATGTGGTGCCGGTCATCTTTCCTGTTCACCCGAGAACGGAGGAACTGATGCGCAGGCATAAGATGGTTTTCCCTGAAAAGGTAATTCTCAGCAGGCCACTTTCCTACCTGAACTTTACCGGGCTGATGGCAAATGCGATGGTCGTCCTGACAGACTCAGGCGGCGTGCAGGAGGAAACAACCTGGCTGAATGTGCCTTGCCTGACTTTACGGCCGAACACGGAGCGGCCAATCACGATTGAGCAGGGAACGAATCAATTAGTAGATTCTTCCATAGGGCTGATATTATCTGAGTTGGGAAAAATAAGCAATGGTGAGACGAAAAAGAAAAAGGAAATCGAGCGGTGGGACGGAAGGGCAGGGGAGCGGGTGGCAGAGGTCTTGGCGAAATACTTATGAAGTCAATCACCTTGTCTGCAGTTGCGGTCAAAAATAAGAACGGATGTGCCGGAATACCCATCGCTAAACTGGCAGACTACGCAGCTTTGTATTTGAGGTGGAATCTCTGCCCCCTTTTCAACCACTGCGAAGTCAACTCCATAACGATTGATGAATGAGACTTGTGCATCAGCCATGGTCGTGTACCGTTTTCCTCGTTTCAGTGATTGTACGTAGCTGTAAAACGGAGATAGCTCAACGGCTTTTGCCCTTTCCTTGAATTTAATTTGATGAATGTCTTCGGGAATGATGAGCTGATTTACCCACAGACCTTTTCCTGCCTGTTTCAGGAAATTGCAATATCTGCAAATGCGAGGGTCAATCGTAAAAGAGCTGATAGTTTCCGCTTTTGAAATTCCGACTCCAATTTTGTTCTTGCCTCTCAGTTCACTTTTTGTCTTTTGCAGAAATGAAGTTTGGACACCGGAGTCCCGGTTTTGCTGTAAGAATGTCGTTGCAAATACACCATACCCCACCTGGCTTAACATGATGAAAATTAGGGCGCGCCGCAAATGACCGTATGACTTTTGTTGAAAAGAAATTTCAGGCAACAGGAAGATGCAACCCAAAAGCATCAATGCAGACAAGGTCGTATGCACTAGTACGGCAAAATGAAATCCCTCCACGTTATTGGTCATCAGGGCCGTGCCAGACGAACTGAAAAATAGACCAACAAAAAGAATCAGAAAATACTCCCAGTGAAAGGGACGGAGTTGCGCCTCATGCCTCCAGAAAAGGAACGCCGAAAGATAAACAGGCAGGAAGAAAAGGAAATGTTTGACGTGCAAGGCAATTAACTCCTTTACAAAATAAAAGAGGTAACTGTGTTCTTTTTGCAGTTCGGTTGTTACGGATGAATTTTCAAAAGAGCCGATAGTGTTATGGAATGCAAACAGGAA
>CAZJYF010000440.1:0-3936 GCA_964549665.1 uncultured Saprospiraceae bacterium | reverse complement strand
ATCCTCGTACCAGAAGGGATATTTCATTATTGAGCATTTCGATAAAACCGCCTTCAATCGAAAAAGAAATCGTTTTTCCGGGTTCTTCGACTATTTTTATGGTACTGCTTTCTTCGTCGTAGTAGCGGTGTTCGCCGCTTGCGGTCACCATTTCTATCTCTCCTTTTTCTAAAGAGGATACTATTGCCGCGTGATTTTTCAATATCTGAAACTGGCCGTCGGTGCCGGGTACTATTACGGAAGTAACTGCTCCAGTGAAGAGTTCTTTATCTGGTGTTAGAACAGTGATTTGCATTATTTATTCAAAATTAAAACAGCGCGAAAATGACCAGTTTTTTGACGAAAGATTTCAAACTCAACATTCGTCTTTCTTCTGAAATCTTTGGTCTAAAGTCCAGTCCAATCAATTATTCGATTCAGCAATCATTTTCTTACCCGCTTCGATTACGTCGTCAATGGTTCCCTTTAGGTGGAAAGCCGCTTCGGGGAACTCATCTACTTCGCCATCCATGATCATGTTAAACCCCCGAATGGTTTCTTCGATGGGGACCATCACGCCAGCCAGCCCGGTAAAGGCTTCGGCAACGTGGAACGGTTGGGAAAGGAAGCGTTGAACGCGGCGCGCCCGGTGGACGACCAGCTTGTCCTCGTCACTCAATTCTTCCATACCTAGAATGGCGATGATGTCCTGCAACTCATTATAGCGCTGGAGGATGTTTTTTACCCTTTGGGCACAGTCGTAGTGTTCATCCCCAAGGACGATAGGGTCGAGGATACGGGAGGTGGAATCCAGTGGGTCCACAGCTGGGTAAATACCTTGGGCTGCCAATTTTCTGCTCAGGACGGTGGTAGCGTCCAAGTGGGCAAAAGTTGTAGCAGGGGCGGGGTCGGTCAAATCATCTGCTGGCACATATACTGCCTGTACGGAAGTGATAGAGCCTCTTTTGGTAGAGGTGATTCGCTCCTGCATCAGTCCCATTTCGGTGGCGAGGGTTGGTTGATAACCTACGGCAGAGGGCATCCGTCCCAGCAACGCGGAAACTTCAGAACCTGCCTGTGTGAACCGGAAGATGTTATCTACAAAGAACAAAATATCTCGCCCGCCGGTGGGGTCGTCCAAATCTCCGTCGCGATAATATTCCGCCACGGTAAGCCCCGAAAGAGCGACCCTTGCGCGGGCGCCGGGGGGCTCGTTCATTTGTCCGAATACCAGGGTGGCTTGTGAATTACCCAAATCCTCCATATCGACTTTCGACAGATCCCATCCTCCTTCCGCCATGCTTTTTTTGAAGGCATCGCCATATTTAATGACGTCTGCTTCGATCATTTCCCGAAGCAGGTCGTTGCCTTCCCTCGTCCGTTCACCGACGCCTGCAAACACGGAAATACCTTCGTATCGCTTTGCAATATTATTAATCAATTCCATGATGATGACGGTCTTCCCGACGCCTGCGCCACCGAACAAACCGATTTTGCCACCCTTTTGGTAAGGTTCGATGAGGTCAATCACCTTGATGCCAGTGTATAGGACCTCTCTATCGGTAGAAAGGTCTTCATAAGTAGGCGGTTTGCGGTGAATGGGGTAAGCATTGTCTCCTTTGGGCACTTCCCCAATACCATCAATTGCCTGACCAATGACATTGAACAAGCGGCCTTTTATTTCATCTCCAACGGGCATGGCTATTGGCTTTCCGGTGTCTAAAACATCCAAACCTCTCCTCAAGCCATCAGTGGAGTCCATTGCAATGGTTCGAACGCTATCCTCTCCCAAATGCTGATGAACCTCCAACACCAAAATGTCCCCATTGGATCTTTTCAATTCCAACGCATTAAAAATTTCTGGCAATTTAGAAGCCTCTCCCTCAAAGCTCACATCTACCACAGCTCCGATAATTTGTTTAATTTGACCAATATTCGCCATGTTGATTTAGGATTTTTAACTTTTTTACGTTTCGATGATTTAAAGGGTTTGGTAGCTTAAGGCAGCTAAAAAAGACCCAATAAACCTCGTAAACAGCTTGCTAAAATTAGGGTTTTTGAAAATCGCTGCAAAGATAAACCTTTTGTCTTTTTCACCAACAGGGGGTTGTTTTTTATTTTGCTTTTTTTGAAAGTTTATCTGTTTTCTGATTTGGGTATCAAAATTTCGATAAAGAAAATCTCCAATCCTCCTTTGCAAATCCCAAATCAGGCTATCTTTGCGTCCGTGAAAAATTTGCAGCGACTCCTGGAATGCTACCGGGAGGATGAACGGACGAAGCAGATTGTCAATGCCTTGCAAAAGGAAACGCCCGCACGACTTCAACTCTTGGGAATGACGGGTGCGCAGGTGTCCTTTGTTCTTGCCGGAACCTATCTTGCCGCCCCCCAAAATCACCTCTTGATTGCAAACGACAAAGAAGAAGCTGCCTACCTCCAAAATACGCTCGCCAATCTTTTTGATAACAAACCTATTCGCTTCTTTCCCGATTCTTTCAAGCGGCCCATGTATTTTGAGGAATTGAAAACCGGGAATGTGTTGGAACGAACAGAAGTTATTAATAAAATCTCTATTTCCGCTTCCTCCGGAGAAATCATTGTGACCTACCCGGAAGCCTTGTTCGAAAAGGTAGTTGCCCCCGCCGCCCTGGCGAAAACCCGCATTGAAATTAAAATCAGGGAGGAGGTAAGCGTTGATTTTTTAATTGAAATATTGACGGAATACGGCTTCCAGCGCGAAGACTTTGTGTATGAACCGGGTCAATTTTCCATCCGGGGCGGCATCATTGACATTTTTTCTTATGGCAATGAATATCCATACCGCATCGAGTTGTTCGATGAGGAGGTAGAAAGCATTCGAACCTTCGACCCGACGACCCAATTGTCGGTTCGCAACATTGCCGTTTTGTCCATTGTGCCCAACATCAATTCTAAGTTTTCGCAGGAGCAGAAAGTTTCCCTCTTTCGGGTGTTGAAAGAACCCGTCGCCATTTGGGTGAAGGACTTTCAGGTGGTTCTAGAAAAATTGCAACAATGTTTTGAAAAAGCAGCAGCCTTTGCCAAAACCATTTCCGTTTTGGATGAAGGAGATCTGGTTGAAATTTTTCGCGACAGGGCATTCATCCGCCCTGCCGAGGTGATGGAGGACCTTCAAAAGTATTCGATTCTTTTTTTAAATAAGACTGAGGGAGCAGAAGGGGTGGAGAAGGACCTTTCCACCATTTCCTTCCATTCAAAACCGCAGCCTAGTTTTAATAAAAACTTCAAACTGCTGATTGAAAACCTGAACGAGAACACAAAAGAAGGTTTGGAAAACTACCTCTTCACCGACAATCCGAAGCAAATCGAGCGCTTCTATGCGATATTCGAGGATTTGCAGGCGCAGGTGCATTTCCACCCCGTCATAAAGGCAGTCGACGCGGGTTTCGTTGATTTGGATTTGAAAATTGCCTGCTATACCGACCACCAGATTTTTCAGCGTTTTCACAAATACCAGCTTCGGCGCGGATTTACAAAGGACAAAGCCGTCAACCTGCGTTTATTGCGGGAGTTGAAGCGCGGCGATTTCGTGGTGCATATTGACCACGGAATCGGGACCTATTCCGGTCTGGAAAAAATAAATATCGCCGGGCATGTGCAGGAGTCCGTACGGCTTTTTTATAAAAATAATGACGTGCTTTATGTGAGCATCAACTCCCTGCACAAAATTTCTAAATATTCGGGCAAAGATGGGGCAACGCCCAAATTGAGTAAACTCGGCTCCGAAGCCTGGCAAAATTTAAAGCGCAAGACCAAGAAAAAAATCAAGGACATTGCCGGAGAATTGATTAAACTCTACGCCAAACGAAAAGCCTCCAAAGGACACCCCTTCCCCCCCGACGGCTACCTCCAAAATGAGTTGGAAGCCTCCTTCATTTACGAGGACACTCCCGACCAATTGAAGGCTACCCAAGATGT
>CAZJYF010000439.1:2394-3938 GCA_964549665.1 uncultured Saprospiraceae bacterium | reverse complement strand
TTGCAGCTTGGAAAAATAAAGCCATAGCAAGCCAAAAAGAATGGGAAGATTCAGGTACAAAAGCAGATCGAAAAAGCGGGAGGTCGCTTTCTTCCCTTCTTCTTTAGGGAGCAGATTTTTTTCTGAATTAGGCGTGAAAAATTCTCCAATTGGAATCAAAAAAAAGGTCAGTATTACCGTTGAAAAAGACCAGATACCTCCAAAGTGAAGGGCTACAAAAGTGGACAAAGGGACGAGGTAGGCGAATAGGTATTTTACATCTCGCAACATGGGAAATTAATTGGAAAGTTTTTTTTGTGATAAAAAAAGTAGTGCATATTTAATTTCAACTACTTACTTTTGCCATCCATTGGAGAACCTTGGATTTGGCAAAAACCATTTTTTTTGTAAAACCGTTTCAAGGTAGAACAAAATCACAAATTGAGCAAATTAAGTCAAAATGAGCAAGCGATTTCACAAACTGACTGTAAAAAAGGTGACTCAGGAAACCCAGGATGCCGTCACCTTGACCTTCGCCATTCCGGATGAATTGAAAAAGGAATTTGAATTTAAGCAAGGGCAGTACCTGACTTTAAAATTTCAAATCGGGGGCAATGAAGTCCGGCGGTCCTATTCCATGTGCAGCAGCCCGGTAGAGGAAGATATTTCGGTGACGGTAAAGCGGGTGAAAGGTGGATTGATTTCCAATTATGTGAATGAATATCTTGAGCAGGGTAGTGTCATTGAAGTGATGCCACCGCAAGGTCGATTTTTTACGGAATTGAACGAAGCCAACAGCAAATCCTACTTCCTGCTCGGTGCCGGAAGTGGAATTACACCCTTGATGTCCATTTTGAAAACGGTGGTGGAAAAAGAACCAAAGAGCAGCGTTTTTTTATTATACGGCAACCGGGACGAGAATTCCATCATTTTTAGGGAGGCCCTGAGTGATCTGAAAAAACGGTACGAAGGGCAACTTACCATTGAACACATTTTGAGCAGCCCTAAAAAGGCGAAACCGAAAGGCATCACCGGCATTTTCAAAAAAGGAAAATTCACCTGGCAAGGAAAAACAGGGCGGGTGGATGCGGAAGCTGTTCGTCAGTTTATGAAAGAAAATCCTCCCCGAAAAAAAGAAGCGGAATTCTTTGTTTGTGGCCCCGGCAATATGGCGGAAACCGTAGAAACCACTCTCGTCGGTGAAGGAATAGAAAAAAAGCACATTCACAAGGAACTATTTGTCAACGAAGGCGGCCAAAAAGCTCCACAAACCAAGGGAATTCCCAAATCAAAATTGGTTGCCCATTTGGATGGCAAACGAATCGAGGCGGGTATTCCTCCAAGAAAAACAATTTTGAATACGCTGTTGGACTTGGGGGAGGATGCTCCCTATTCCTGTACAGCGGGTGCTTGCGCAACCTGCATGGCAAAACTCCTGAAAGGCCAAGTCAAAATGGATGCTTGTTTTGCCTTGGATGAGGACGAAGTAGCAAAAGGCTTTATTTTGACTTGCCAATCGCACCCCCTGACGGAAGAAGTAGAAGTGACCTATGATTTTTGAATTG
>CAZJYF010000439.1:0-2294 GCA_964549665.1 uncultured Saprospiraceae bacterium | reverse complement strand
GAATTCCGGCTCCAGACGAAGTGCTTTTTCGTAAGTAGCTTTTGCTTCTTTCCATTGGTCATTTTTTTCATAAGCCTGCCCCAACCAAACGAGGGCGTCGAGATACTGCCAATTGTAGTCGAGGGATGCTCCGTTTTGTTCATAAAGACTTTCCGACTTCTCAAAACTTTCCACGCTCTTGCCAATATCACCGCCGAACATGCTTGGAGAGTGGTAATACGACGAGCCTTTTTGAAACCAGGCGAAAGGGTTTTTTTCGTCCAGCCGGATGGCTTTCTCGATATGTTGATTGCTTTTGGGTCCCAACCACATTCCTTTCATCGGGGAATAGGAAATTTGAAAGCCCAGCAGCCCGCCCAACAGCGCATGTGCTTCTGACCAATCTTCATTGAGGCGGAGCAATTCTTCGGCATGCCTTTGGGCTAGGTCGGTATATTTTTTACATATTTTTTTATCTCCTGCTTCCTGGCAGGAGGCGACCAGACCGTATTCTTTTTCGGTAATTTCCAACAACCATTTCCTATCCTTGTCGGAATGATAAATTGAATCGAGTTGGCGTAAACCATCCTTCCAAAGCGCCACGCTATTGCTCGTGTATGCTTTATAAAATAGTTCTTTTAAATTTTCAGGCAACACATTCTGAGTTTTTCCGAAAGTCATAAATGCAGTACTAATTAGTGCAATAATGAGAGTTTTCATAGAGAAAAAAATTTGATTTGAAATTCATTGCTCATAATTCCTAACACCTTACCAATAAAATTTCCGAAGAACTAAGCTGTTTTGGCTGAATCAAGTTGAAGCGCCACCGGCAAAAAAAAGGAAATGATGGAAACCTTGGGAAGACCCCCATTATTCATATCGAAGGGACTCTATCGGGTCCAATTGGGCTGCCCGCAAAGCGGGATACAAGCCGCTGACAAGCCCGACCACCATACAGGTAATCACTGCTACGGTCATCCAACCCCAGGGAACCAGGAAGCTGCCCCCCATCAGGTAGGTGACGATGTTGCCAACAAGGATGCCGAGAATAATGCCAACTATTCCGCCCATTTGGCAAATAACGACCGCTTCGGTCAGGAATTGGAGCATTATGTTGTGGCGGGTAGCGCCAAGGGCTTTGCAAATGCCAATTTCTCTCGTTCGTTCCGTTACGGAAACCAGCATGATGTTCATCAAACCAATGGCTGCTCCAAGCAGGGTGATCAAACCAATGGCGACAGCGCCCCAACGAAGTTTGGTCGTGTTGTCTTTGATGATTGATATCAAGCCGTCACTTTTGAAAATGGTGAAATCGTTTTCCTGCGAAGCTTTCAAAGCACGGACATTTCGGAAAAGTCCAATGGCGGCGGCCGTGGCGTTATCCATGTCGGTAGGATTGGCCAGGGCGACGGTCAGCCCGTAATTCTTTTTGGAGGAGCCATAGTAGCGCTTCCCGTTGAGGAGGGTAATTAGCACCCGGCGGTCTTCGCTTTGATTCATGCTGGAGCCCTTGGATTCAAGAACCCCGATTACTTTGTATTTGACATTGCCCACGGCGATGATTTGGTTGAGCGCCTTTTCGGGTTTTTTATGGAAAAGGGTATTCACGATGTCCATTCCAATGATGGCTCTATTGCTGCCATTTTCCACTTCCGTGAAAGAAAAATTTCTACCCTGTTCTATTTCATAGCCTTTCACATAAAGATAATTCTCATCCACTCCAACAAGCGACACGGTTGGATTGGTTTTTTCGTCTCCGTATTTTACGGTCGCATTGCCTGAACAGGCTACCGACACCGAGACCTTCGCTGGATAATTGAAGCGTTTTTTAAACTCCACTGCCTGTTTAAAGGTTATGGGTTCTGCAATTTTGGCCCGTCTCCCGTGGCGGTTCCCGCTGGCTCCACCTCCCTTTCGGTTAATGCTGAACGAGTTCGCACCGAGGCGGGAAAAGTTGTCGTTGAGTGAAAAAATAGCGCTGTCGATAGCGGTGAGAATGCCGACGAGAGCCATGATGCCGATGGCAATGATCATCAGGGTTAGAATAGCCCTCAATAGATTGGAACGAACTGACGATAAGGCTTGCTTGATATTTTCCAGAAAATTCATGCTGCTTTTTTTAATCGGCTAAAATTAGTTCCTATCAACACTGCTCACCGACTTTGTTCGATAAATGAAACAAATTGGGGGACAGATGTTTCATTGAACCGAGATGCGCACCATTTTTTTGAATCCATAAAATCTATGGGGAAAAAAATCAACTTTTCGGGCTTGGCTTTTTGCTATCGCAATACGTCAAAAACGCGAGAGTATTT
>CAZJYF010000438.1:0-3944 GCA_964549665.1 uncultured Saprospiraceae bacterium | reverse complement strand
AATCCTCTTTAATTTCTGAATCTTCTTTAATTTCTGAATCCTCTTTGCTATCTTCTTCTTCGGGATTAAAAATGTCTTCTATTTTTTTATCAATTTTGTTGCTAATTTCATTAGCCGTTTTGTTCTCTGCCCGCTTTTCTACCCTTTTAAAAATTTGCGCAGAAGCACTGCCCCCGATTAGGGACAATATCAAAAAAACGAAGGTAATTTTTTTCATAAATGACAATTGTTTACTATTTGATTTTTTGAAACTTGATTGATAAAATAAACATTCCCAATTTTCAAACCAATTATTGCGAATGGGAGATTAAAAGTCTTTTGTTCATTTTTGGAGCATGCAAAAAAATCTACTCCTCCGCCTTCCAGCCCGGTCCTTTCAACGCCCTTCCGGCTGCTATTCCGGTGGGTTCTCCGTCTTTTAGGACTTGCTTCCCGTTGACAAAAACTTGCAGTACCCCGGTCGAATAACGGTGTGGCTTATCGTAGCTGGCATGGTCGCTGATGGTGGCCGGGTCGAAGACGACGAGGTCGGCAAAATAACCCGGTTTGAGGACGCCACGTTTTTTAATTTTCAGATTTCCAACGGGCAGGGAAGTCAGCTTTCGAATGGCTTCCTCGAGAGAAATCACCTTTTCTTCCCGAACATAATGACCCAACAGACGGGCGAAGTTTCCGTAGGTGCGCGGATGAACGTTGGATTTCAGGAAGACCCCTTCGGCACTCGGCGCGCCGGCATCAGAACCGAAACTTACGAAGGGCAGGGCAATTTGCTTTTTCACATTCTCTTCCGACATCAAAAAATAAATCGTGCCCACCCGGCTGCCATCTTCAACGACCAAATCCATCGCCGTTTCTTCGGGGTTTGTGCCACGAATGGCAGCCACTTCCGCCAGCGTTTTTCCGGTGTATTTTTTTAAACTGTCATTTTTGAATCCGACGAGCAATACCTTGTCAGCGCTACCGGCAGAGGCCAACAAATTTTCCCAATCGTCGGCATCGGTTCGCATCTCCTTGGCCACTTTTGCCCGAATGGCGGGGTCCTGCAATCGTTTTGCCCAAGCCTCGTAACCGCCCTCCTGCACCCAGGGAGGCATGGAAGCATCCAATCCCGTCGACCCGGCCAAGTAGTTGTACATGTCTGCGGTTATGTCCAAGCCTTCTGTCCTTGCCCGCTCGATTTTTTGGATGACGGAATCCATTTTGTACCAGTTTTTTTCACCACTTGCTTTCAGGTGGTAAATTTCTGCCCGGATGCCTGCTTCACGGGCAATGGTGATGAGTTCATCCAATGCTTCCAGCAATTTATTCCCCTCGCTGCGCATATGCGAAATGTACATCCCGTCGTATTCCGCAGCCACATTGCTTAGGAACGGAGAGATAAATACAGCCCTTTTTAAAACTCAAAACGATAAACCAGTTTTAGTGCAGCATCCGTCGTTTGGGGCTTTAAAAAATCAATTTGTTTTAGTGGTTCATCGTAACCAATATTGTAAACAAAATAAAGGTCAGAGCCAACTTTTGGTATCCAATGCAAACGGAAATTATAAATCATAATCGCGTCCAAACTATTATATTGAGAAAATAAAGATACATTTAGCTTGGTGGTAAAAGCATAATTAATGTAAACGGCCAACTCGTGTGTAACGATTTTTCCTTCGGGTAAATCAACTAAATTAAGGGAGTAGTTGGTGTTGAAATTCAGATGATTATTAACATTGATTCCCAGTTCCGTTTCAAAGGTTTTGATTTTTCCGGTGTAAAAGTCTCCCCAATTGTACAACAGGGCTATCCATAGCTTGCGCCCGTGATAAGTTTCAAATTGTAACTCGTATTTATACATCCAATATTTACCAACAGGGATGGAAATAGAATTGGTTATCTTAAAGGAATGATCAATGCGGTCATAATTTTGGATAAAGTTAATTTCAAAACGGTCGCCGGAATTAAAAACGGCGCCCAGGGGACGGGTTTCATTGGAGAAACTTTCAAGTTCTCCGGTTGATTGCGTATTGTAAAGGGTAAAACCCCAGGGTTTTAGTAGCAAGCGTTTGACACTATATTTTGTCAATACACGGGGTGTAATTCTCAATTGCCAGGTGTACGAATCGTAATCGGTCCGGCGGATGTAGCCCAGTTCGGGATTAAATTTCCTTTGCATACTGGCTATTGCCATAAAATTATCTATCAGATCATTGGGATAATCGATGGACAGCCGGTAAGTGAGCGCATTCTTTTGAAAGGTAAAATTTTCGGAACTCATCGTTACCTTTCCTGCCACAACGAGATTTTTATTTTTGAGAAATTCAGACGTTTGATAGGCAGCATCCAATCCAACAACCTGATTAGAAATTGTATTGTTTTTTTTATTTGTAAAAATGCCACCAATATAGGATTGCTTGCCGATATCGCGTTTAAAACGAAAAACCGTATTGTTGGTTCCGGAAATGGAATCTACACCTCCTTCCTGAATAGTTAGAAATCCAATATTGTTTTTGCCAATTTTTCCAAAAACGCGAGCACCTGCTAATATCGGCACCTGATGGCCATTTTCAACGCCTATTGTCCTTGTGTAAAAAGCATTATTTCTATCTCCCAGATAATAGTTGTAATTATCGGCCCCTTCAAGGAAGAACTGCCTTTTTTCGGGGAAGAATATGTTGAATCGGGAAAGGTTAACGGGAATACGGTCTGCCTCTACTTGAGCAAAATCGGTGTAACTCGTTAAATTGAGTTTGAGAGTTGGCGAAAGACTGACATTCAAATCCCCGCCGACCCTCAGGGAATAGGAATTGCTTTCCTTTTTATCAAAGTGCTGTCCATTTAAAATGTATGGTTTGAATTCAAATTTTTTGGCGTAAGCTATATTATTGATTCCAAGCAATCGTCCGGCTTTATTTACGGCATAAATTGAATTGTCCCTCGACCAACCCTGCCAAAGCGCTTGTTCGTTTTCCGAAACTATATCGCGCTCAAAGTTAATCGCCCAATTCAAAACATTGCCTTTTTTGAATTGCAGGGTGCTAAACGGAATGTAAATTTCGGCAAACCAACCCTCGTCAGTAATGGTCGTTATTGCATCCCATACTCCATTCCAATCCTTATTCCCGTCTTCGCCGCCAAATACTTGAACATCACTCCTTGCACCGTTCGGGTTGATTACAAACAGATAGCCGTTCCGGTTATCATTAAAAGGACTTATCATTATCTGAAAATTGTCATCCGCCTCATAACCAAAATCGGTGTTCATGTTTTTTGCAACAATTTTTGATGCCTTATCCTGATAGCACCAAATCCCAAAATACAAGGTGTTTTTATCGTAAATTACCGCTACCTGGGTAGGCTTGGTGATGGGTTTGCCGTAATCTAAATCGCGTTGGGTGAAATTGCTGATACGAGTTGCTTGCTTCCAAACCTCCTCTGAAAGGACGCCGTCAAATTTTATTTTTTCTGTTGTCTTAAAAGCATTAATCGTACTTGGTTCCGAATATTGAGCCCGAATAATTTTTATTCTTATTATTAAATTTAATATTATTAATAAACTTAACTTCATATCATAGCTTGCCTCTTATGGTTGGCCTGCCATTGCAAATTTTATTATCGATGGTTATTCCATCCGTAATATATTCCATGACCACAAATTTATTCAATTATCTCAAATTTATGCCAACAAAATTTCCAATTCGTTCTTTTAACCTTTTTATTGCTTTCACACAACAATCCGGCTTCACGAACTGCGACAACGAGAGCTTTGATGCGTTGTGCAACCACATAGCTTGTGCCGACTTCGGCATTGTCATTACTTGCCCTAGCCCGCCCCGATTTTCGGGAAAAGTAGGGGAGCAAATACGGTTTTTGTTTAGGGATTGGTCGGTAACAGCAGGGGACCTTAAGGGAACAGGAAACAAATAACCTACCCACTCTGACTCGTTCTTTTTCCTTCTAAA
>CAZJYF010000437.1:2668-3944 GCA_964549665.1 uncultured Saprospiraceae bacterium | reverse complement strand
ACGAATCATATCGTATCAAAAACATCGAATATCTATCGAATAAAAACGAATCATATCGTATCATTTATTGAAATAAATGCTACATTTGTTGAATGGGAAACAAAGTTCACACATTTGAAGTAAACATCGATTGGGAATTAATAAGCCTGATAAGCCATATTGATAGATTTGATGCTTCATGGACTTCGATTGAAAAAAGGGAAGGACAAAGTCTAAAACAATTGAAATCAATTGCAACTGTGAGAAGTGTAGGGGCTTCAACTCGAATTGAAGGTTCAAAAATGTCAAATGAAGAGGTTGAAGTAATTCTTAGAGAAATGGATATTAGAAAAATCGAAGATAGAGATTCACAGGAAGTCGTTGGATATTTTGAAGCATTTGACCTGATTTCAGAATCATATAATGACATAAAAATAAATGAGAGTGGATTGAAAAACCTACACAAAATCTTATTGAAATACAGTAAAAAAGACGAATGGCATAAGGGAGATTATAAACAACATAGTAATGCTGTTGAGGCTAAACTTCAGGACGGCACAAGACAAATTATCTTTAGGACAACAGAACCCGGTATTCCAACGCAAGATGCTATGCGACTTTTAATTGAATGGTACAAAAATGACACTGAAACTCATCCATTAGTGAAATGTGCTTTGTTTGTGTATGATTTTGTAAGCATTCATCCTTTTCAAGATGGAAACGGAAGGTTAAGCAGGCTGATTTCCACCCTATTGCTACTCAAGAATGGATACAAATGGATTCAATACGTAAGTTTTGAACATGAAATTGAAAGTAGAAAAAAGGAATATTATCGAGTATTGAGAAATTGCCAAGTGCAGCGTCCTACCGAAAATGTTACTGAATGGGTGCATTTCTTCTTTAATGCACTTATAAATATTCAAGAGCAATTAATGAAAAAACTTGAATTTACTGGTGTCGAAGCAAAATTATCTCCAAGAGAAAAATCAATATTAACTTTTATAGGCAATAATGCTGGTTGTAAATCTGGTGAAATAGCAAAAAAATTAGGCATACCAAGTCCGACTGTAAAGAGGATTCTACCTGAATTAATTGGGAGAAATTTGATTGAAAGACACGGAACAGGACCTGGGACAAATTACTCATTAAAATAAAAATGCCATGCAACATCAATCTCCCACTACCGGATAATCGAAACACTGCCGGTTGTCACCTTCTCTGCGCCTTTGCAGCGAAAACGGACTTTGTAGAGGAATACGCCCGAATTGATTTCGGTGCCTTTGTAGGAGCCGTCCCA
>CAZJYF010000437.1:0-2568 GCA_964549665.1 uncultured Saprospiraceae bacterium | reverse complement strand
CTTTGTAGAGGAATACGCCCGAATTGATTTCGGTGCCTTTGTAGGAGCCGTCCCACTTTTCAAGCGGATTGGTGGTGGCAAAGACGCGATTGCCCCAGCGGTCAAAAATTTCAAAAGAGATGAGTTCGGAGATGACGAGGGGGTTGCTGATGCCAAAAGTTTCATTCAAGCCGTCGTTGTTGGGGGTAAAGGCTTTCGGCAAAAACACCTGCACGCAATCCAGACTGTCGGGATCCACAACGATAACGCGCAAGGAGTCGGTTACTTCACAGAAGGTATCTCCAAGTTTAAGAGAATAGGTGGTTGTTTCGGAGGGCGTCAGGAGGGGTTCGGGGGTCGTTTCCTGTCCCGGTGCGATGCCACTCGTCGGTGACCAGATAAATTGGTCCATGCAGGTTCGGGTGAGCAACGTTTGAACAGAACCACCCACAAAGATAGTCGTGTCGTTGATGCCGGTCAGCGATTGCCCGGTGGCGATTTGGTCGGGGGCAAAGAACAATTCTTTCACCTCGTTTGCATCCAATGCCCGGTTGTAGATGCGCAGCTCGTCGAGAAATCCCTGAAAATTGTTGTCGATGAAACATTCGCTCATGCCAACGGTAAGCTCGCTTTGGTTGAAAATATTGACTCGTTTGTTGCTCGTCGAAGTAGCTTCGGCTACCAATTCGCCGTTGATGTAGAGAAACGTTTTCTTCCCCCTTCTGACCGTCACCACGTGGTACCAACAGCTAAATGGCAACCCCTCGGATATCGTCCCGCTGATGGTGTTGCTTTCATTGAGGTCCACATTGATGGTCGTGGTGGCGGGATTGAAGCGGATGGCGAAGTAATTCGAGGGGTCGCATTCATTTCTTTTGGAAATGATGGCCATGCTTTGCGAGGTAAAATTGGTCACGCGGAAATAAAAACTAATCGAAAAGTCAATCGTGGTAAAGGTTTCTTCGATGCGATTGCCAAAAATAAAAAAGAAGTCATCCGTCCCGTCGAATCGCAGCGCCTCTCCCCGCACGCCACAGCCGCAAATGGGGTCGCCATTGACGAAGGTCAGTATCGTTGGGTCGCCCGCTTCATCTACCACTTTGCAGGTATCTCTGTCAAACGAAAAATGGGCCACCAGCCCATTGTTGACCTGGGATAACAAATTGAAGCTGAATAACAAAAAGAGCGCCGGGAGGTATTTGCCAGTTTGGCCTTCTGAAAGGAGGATTTTAAAGATTGAGCGGAAGAATATAATCATGATTGCTATTTTTTTAGATATGTATTAATTGCCGCCACTACGTCATTAATGGCGTCAATTGTCTCCTGATAGGCTATTTTTTGATTGGCTTCTAAGTTGATTTTTCGATAGTCAATTATATTGTGAAAGTAAGGATCAACCCAAATGGTTTTGAAGTTATTGGGTGTTGCCGACATTTTAAATGAAATGTGATGAAAATTAGATAAATAATAAGGTCTGGTAACTTGGTTAATAAAGGTTTCGATGTCAAAAATTTGAGACAGGAGTGCATAATTGTACTCGAATAATTGTACGATTTTAAGCCGCAAATCGGCATCTTTAATAAGACCTAATCCGCTCGATTTTAAATCTTCGTAGAAGGCTTTGTTTAGTCGTAAGGTTCTGATTCCATACACGGGGCCAAACAAAGTATCTAATTCTTTGTCATAACTTCGTTCTTTATTTTTTATTTCAATTTGTAATTGTGCAATGCTTGCTAATGCTTTATTTATACTTTTTTGTTCTAATTCAATCAAATTGAGATCTAACAGAATGCCTTTTTTGAGTTCAGCAAGGGCGCGAATCTCAGACTTTTTTTCAAGGCGATCGCCATTCCAGTCAGAAATTGCTAAGGCAATTAAAATTCCAATGATAACCAGGATAATTTCGCCAGCGGCATAGAGAAGATATTTGCTGAATTTATTTTCAGTAAGCAGTCCTTTTCTAATTTTTCGGAAGAATTTTATCATAGGTTGGTTCAGCTTCATTTTAAAGGCTAGTTGCACCCGGTAATCCAGAATGCGCTTTTTTAACATGCCTTAACCGAGAAGATTGGATAGGTTGCCAAAGCCGGGAGGCATCATGTCTTTGATTAGCTTTTGGGCTTCGGCGGTTTCTTTTTCCGCTGCAAGCGCAAGCGCGCGGTTTATGGCAACCAAGACTAAGTCCTCGACTTGCTCTGAATCTTCCCAATCGAGGGCCGCTTTGTCGATGGAGATATTGGTGATTTGGCGATTGGCATTGGCGGTTACTTCTACGGCGCCGTCGCCCGCTTCGGCTTCAACGGTAATGGTAGCGAGCTTTTGTTTCAGCGCTTCCTGTTTTTCTTTTGCATCTCCCAAAAAGTTTCCGAACATGATTTTTGTTATTGAAGGTTTAATCAAACCTCTGAGGTTGAATAAATAAGGATTAGTAACTCCTGTTACGCACTTGAAACGGACTGCGAAGTGGGATTGACCTTTTTCATTTTAGTGGAGTAGATGCAAAAAACCGTTAAAAACGCCGTACTGTTTGAGCGAAGCGAGTTTACGGAGTTTAGGTTTTTTAAATCTACGCAGCGTTAAGAAATGAAA
>CAZJYF010000436.1:0-3950 GCA_964549665.1 uncultured Saprospiraceae bacterium | reverse complement strand
ATTGGGTCATTGGGTCATTGGGTCATTGGGTCATTGGGGTCATTGGGTCATTGGGCATTGGGCATTGGGGTCAATTTCTTAAAATGTTATTAAGAAGCAAATTTTAAATTATGATTTCAATTGTACAAGCAGCGAACAAAAGCGTCCTTATTGACGCTCAGTTTCTCCTACGGGAGTATGGTCATTTGCGAAACCGGGACGCTGCCCTTGGCGACTTCGACAAGGAATTAGAAGGCTTGCCGGGAAAATATGGACCTCCAGGTGGAGCCTTATTCATCGCCTATGTGGATAATAAAGCTGCAGGCTGCGTTGCCTTTCGAAAGATTGGTGAAGGCATATGTGAAATGAAAAGACTGTACGTTAAAGATAAGTTTAGAGGACAGCGCATTGGGCAAAAACTCGTTGGCAAAATAATCAAAGAAGCCCGTCGGATGAATTATCGGTTCATGCAACTCGACACCCACCCGTGGATGCAGCAGGCTCAAGCCCTATATCAACAGTTTGGTTTTCAGGAAATCGAGGCTTATCATTACAACCCGACGGAAGGGATTCGGTATTTTGAGTTGAAGTTGTAAATTGAAGCGGATTCGAGGAGTTTTTCCCGTAGTTTATCAATGACCATCGACCTAATGAGCACTGATGTCACTAAACAGTGAATACTTTTATTTGAAAAACAATGATTTATGTGGAGATTTCTTTTGCCGTTTTCATTTTTTGGAACCCTTGCCATCTTAACATTTAGCTGCGCCAATCCGGTTGCCCCGACGGGCGGGCCGAGAGACAAAACCCCTCCCCAACTGGTTCTCGAAGAATCTACTCCCAATTTCCAAACGAACTTCTCCAAACAACGCATCGAACTGACCTACGATGAGTGGGTTCAGTTGCAGGATGTTTTTACACAAGTCGTGGTGTCACCTCCTTTGGAATATCGGCCCAAAATCGACCTGAAGAAGCGAACGGTGCGCTTTGATTTCAACGAACGGGAGGTGCTTCACGAGGATGCCACCTATGTCATCAACTTTGGGGGAGCCATCCAAGACCTGACAGAAAGGAATAAAGCCAAAATGGTTTTTGTTTTTTCCACCGGCGATTTCATTGATTCCCTTAGCTTGAGTGGACAAGTCGTGGATGCCTTTTCAGGCAAACCCGTGGAAGAGGTGCTCTTCCTGCTGTATGAAAACCAAGCCGATTCTGTCGTGCGCACCGAACGTCCTTTTTATTTTGGAAAAACCGACAAGCAGGGAAATTTTACGATCAACAATGTCAAAGGCGGCACCTTCAAAGGCTTCGCCTTGGCTGACCAAAACCTGAACTACCTATTCGATTCCGAAGTGGAAAAAATTGGCTTCCCGGACAGCCTGATTCAGATAACGGACTCCATTCAACCACAGGTCAAAATTCGGCTGTTCTCGGAATTGCCGACTTTGTTTTTGACAGATGAAGAGAGCGATAGATATGGCTTGGTCAAGTTGATTTTCAACCGGGAGCCATACGATGCAAAGGTGGATTACGACCACCTCCATCAGTTCATTTATTTTGAGCCGGTAAATGACACCATCCGGCTTTGGTACGATTTGAAAGATGACCGGGAATGGAACGTTTACGTCGAGCGGGATACCATCGTCGATACTATCCGGGTGGAAGCTGGGCTGAAAACGGAATTTTTACAAAATGCCCGTTTGAATTGGGTAAAAAAACGACCGGGCGATGCGCCCATTACCCTCGCCCCCGCCGACCCGATAAAGCTACTCTTCAACCATCCTTTAGCCGGCTTCGACACCTCCGGCATCCATTTGTTCGAAGATAGTCTCCACACATTTGTACAGCCTGTCATACAATTGGATTCTGTCAAAAAGCGGCAAATGTTCCTGCAATTTCCTCGTCGGCCGGGTTTGGCTTATGAATTGGAAATCCTGCCAGGCATGGTCATCGACCAATTTGGACTCCGCAACACCGACACCCTTCGTCAGGTCTATAATGCCGCTTCCCCCAAAGAATACGGGAACCTTCTTTTGAAAATTTCCGAGCTGCACCCGGATACCACCTACGTCATCCGATTGCTGGGCAAAGGCAGTGAATTAATTGATAAATTTCAAGTCAGCGGTGGAAATTCTTTCGAACATCTCTTCCACGCCCTGCCAGCGGGAAAATACGTCGTCGAAGTGATTGAAGATTTAGATGGGAACGGCCGTTGGAGTACCGGCAATTACGACCTGAAGCGGCAGCCCGAGCGCCTTCTGACAAAGGAGTTGGAGCAGTTGCGGGCAAATTGGGATGTGGAAGCAGAATTGCAGGCCGAGTTTTCGAGCAATAAGGAAGAGTGATTGACAATAATTCCATCCAAAGTCTTGGAAGACTACATTGCCTCTGAATTTAAAGGAATAAACTTTTGGTTTTCTAGTTCCCTTAAAATCTTTGGAAAAAAGTTCGATATTCGCTCCATGTACTCCCATACTTTCAAAAGAGCGGAGCGATTGAAAAGTCGCAAAATCATTGGAAAGATGTTCCAGGAGGGCCAGTCGTTCGCAAATTATCCCCTCCGACTTATTTGGACGACTATCGAACCCCGGTTGAGCGCGTTTCCCGTCCAATTCACGGCGAGTGTTCCCAAAAGAGCCTTTCCCAAGGCGGTGCATCGAAACCGAATCAAACGGCTGATTAAAGAAGCTTGGCGATTGAATAAAGGGCTGCTGTACGAAAAGCTGGATGGATTCGAACAGCAATTTGGGTTCATGTTAATCTACACGGCAAAAGAACCGCTTCCATTTGGACAAATAGAAAAGGCGATGCAGCAAATCATTCTGCGCTTCAGCAAAAAAGTTCGACATTTGGAACGAGATGCCAACCACTGACACTTTTTTGAATTCTTTATTCTACAAAAACCTTTTCCATGCGCTTGTCTATGCTCCCTTTCTTTTTCCTTTCTCTTTTTTCAAATAGCCTGTTCGCTCAAAAGTTTTTACAATTGGAAAAATTTAACAGCCCTCGAGTGAAAAAATTTTTCACCGACCAGGAAATAACCTTCCAACTTAAAGGAAGTCCCGGTTGGTACACCCGCGTCATCGAAGACCTTTCCTACGAACAAAAATACCTCATTTTTGTAAACGGACATGTCAAATTAGAGGACATCACGGCACTGCGGACTTTCAACAGCCGAAAGTGGTCTAAACCTATTGGAAATCAATTGTTTAATTTTGCCATAGGTTGGACGGGGTTCACCTTGATTTCGGCGGCTGTCGATGAGGGAGATTCCTACACCGCAGGGGATTTTGCCGTGTCGGCGGGGGCGGTGGTTCTTGGTGTTTTAATCAAACGCATCTTTAAACACCGCACCTATCGCTTTTCAAAAAAGGGAAGTGACAAAGTGAGCAATCGCTATAGGCTGCGCATTCTGGATTTGAATATCCGATGAAATATTCCTACAAAAAATACCGCACCGCCAACTCGTAACCCTTCAAACCCAAACCCACAATACTGCCCACGCATTTTTCCGAAAGATAGGAATGCTGACGGTAGGCTTCCCTGGCAAAAACGTTTGAAATATGCACCTCAACCACCGGCGTCTCAATGGCTGCAATCGCATCTGCGATGGCCACGGAGGTATGCGTGTAAGCACCCGCGTTCAAAACGATGCCGTTGTAGGAGAACCCCGTTTCGTGTAGCTTGTCGATGATTTCGCCTTCGGAATTGCTTTGGAAATAATGCAAGGTGATCCCCGGAAATTCCATCTGGAGCGTCTCGAAGTATTCTTCAAACGTCTTCCGCCCGTAAACGGAAGGTTCTCTTTTTCCCAAAAGGTTCAAATTCGGACCGTTGATGATGATGATTTTCATGAAGAAAATTTTCTGGAAATTCAGTGCGTTTACAACCAAATTGGAAATATCAAAATCAACATCCTGCTCAATTCGCCATTTCCGACAGAAACTTAACTCGAATCAATTGTATTTCTT
>CAZJYF010000435.1:0-3967 GCA_964549665.1 uncultured Saprospiraceae bacterium | reverse complement strand
AACAAAATCCCATAAAGAAGGTGGAAGCCGGCGATATTGCTGCCGGTGTTGGTTTCAAAGACCTGCGAACGGGAGATACGATTTGTGCGGTCAATAAGCCAATTGTTTTGGAAAGCATGACTTTCCCAGACCCCGTGATTGGAATTGCCGTTGAGCCAAAATCTCAAAAAGACCTAGACCGACTGGGCATGGCTTTAGCCAAACTCTCCGAAGAAGACCCGACGTTCCGCGTCCGCTACGATGAAGATACCAACCAAACCATTATCAGCGGAATGGGCGAGTTGCACCTGGAAATTATTGTTGACCGATTGCGAAGAGAGTTCAAAGTCGAATGCAATCAGGGACAACCGCAGGTGAACTATAAAGAAGCATTGACGAAGACGGTAACCCATCGCGAGCGACTGAAAAAACAAACAGGAGGTTCGGGTTTGTTTGCCGATATGGAATTCGACCTTGGCCCCGCCGATTCTGAATTCCTGGAAAGCGAAGATTTCAAAAGCGGAAAGACGAAATTGCAATTCAAGTGGGACATCGTTGGCGGTAGGATTGATAAAAACTATATCAAGCCCATTACGGATGGTTTCAAAGCCATGATGGATAGCGGAGTTCTTGCAGGTTATAATATTGAAAGCATGAAAGTCCGGGTCTTCGATGGTTCCATGCACTCGGTTGACTCCAAACCCATTGCTTTTGAATTGGCTGCGAAGGAAGGATTTAGGCATGCCGCCAAATCTGCCGGTCCTGTATTGATGGAACCGATTATGAAGTTGGAAGTCGTTACACCTGAAGAATATGTTGGTTCGGTCATCGGAGACCTCAACCGTCGCCGTGGTTTACCCAAGGGTCAGGAAGGACGTGCGGGTGGTGCCGTGGCTATTCAGGCAGAAGTTCCGTTGGCAGAAATGTTTGGGTATGTTACCGTATTGCGTACCAATACCTCCGGGCGGGCAAGTTCGACCATGGAATTTTCGCATTACGCCGAAGCACCAAAAAGTATTGCCGAAGAAGTGATAGAGAAGGCTAAAGGAACGGTGACCGTTTAGGATTTGGCGTATGAATTAGAAAGAGAAAAGAGATTGAATTGACAATAAATTACTGCAAGTTTTAAATTGCACATCAAAGAAATAACCAAAAAAAGGCATGAATCAGAAAATCAGGATCAAACTTCGTTCTTATGACCACAATTTAGTGGATAAATCGACGGAGAAAATAGTGAAGACAGTTCGCAATAGTGGTGCTGTCGTAACTGGCCCGATTCCGCTGCCCACCCAAAGGGAAATTTTTACCGTTCTGCGTTCGCCGCACGTTAACAAAAAATCCCGGGAGCAGTTTCAGTTACGTACCCACAAACGACTGATAGAAATCTACACGCCAACCCAAAAGACAGTTGATGCATTATCAAAACTGGAATTGCCAAGTGGCGTGGATATTCAGGTCAAATTGACCTAAGGAAAGCGGTCAAATGTTAATTTATTTTACCTCGTTCCTAAATGTTCCCTGCGTTTTCTAGTTTTAAAATTTCAGTGATTGCAATTTTTTGAAACGCTTAAATTTTAACACTGGGATACCCTCGAATCGGGATTTTTGATCACCTCCAAGATGCGGTGTCAAATAATCTAAATTCTGGAATCGAAATAGTATCGTAAATCATCCCGAAGGTCTTCCTTCGGAATAAATCTGCCAATCCGATGAATGGTTTAATCGGTAAAAAAGTTGGAATGACCAGCATATTTGATGAAGCTGGTAAAAATATCGCTTGCACGGTGGTGGAAACTGGGCCTTGTGTAGTTACGCAGGTGAAAACCGAAGACTCCGATGGTTACAATGCCTTGCAAATAGGCTTTGGCGAAGCGAAAGTGAAGAATACAACCAACCCCATGATGGGACATTTTGAAAAAGCTAAAACAGCCCCTAAGCGTAAGGTGGCTGAGTTTCGCGATTTTGATGCCACGGGCAAAGCTTTGGGTGATGTGGTCAAAGTGGAAGAGGTCTTTGAAGAAGGCGACTATGTCAGTGCTGTTGGAATAAGCAAAGGAAAAGGCTTTCAGGGGGTTGTCAAACGACACGGTTTCCATGGCGTCAATGATATGACTCACGGACAGCACAACCGCCAACGTGCCCCGGGTTCTATCGGAGCTTCCTCCTATCCTTCCAGAGTATTCAAAGGAATGCGAATGGCTGGTAGAATGGGAGGCCAGCGGGTGACGATCCAAAATCTCGAAATTTTAAAGATATTTCCCGACAAGAACCTGATGCTGATTAAAGGCGCCATTCCGGGGCATAAAGGTTCTTTTGTGATCATTGAAAAATAAATAACTAGACTTTTGACGAAAGATCATTCGACAAAAGACTTGCACTAATTTTTTGTTTTCCTTCCATTTTGGAATTAAAAAATTAAAGCCTTTTATCTATTATCTTTTATCTTATGTCACAAGTCCGATTAAAGGATGAAACTCGAAGTTTTAAATATTCAGGGCGAAAAAACGGGTAGAGAAATTGACTTGCCCGATGCGATATTTGGCGTACAACCCAACGAGCATGCCGTATATTTGGCAGTGAAGCAATACTTGGCCAATCAACGGCAGGGGACGCACAAATCCAAAGAACGGGGGGAGGTTGCCGGTTCAACCCGCAAAATTAAGCGCCAAAAAGGAACCGGAGGCGCTCGTTTTGGAGATATTAAAAACCCGTTATTCAGAGGCGGCGGGCGTGTTTTCGGTCCTAGACCAAGAAATTACAGCTTGAAACTCAACAAGAAATTAAAGCGCTTAGCTCGAAAATGTGCCCTTTCCAGCAAAGCGGCTAATGGACAAATTATGGTGGTGGAGGATTTTTCTTTTGACACCCCCAAGACCAAAGTTTTTGTCAACTTCTTGCAGAGCTTGTCTTGCGAAAGTGAAAAAACGGTTTTAGTCACTGCCGATTACGAGAAAGATATTTATCTGTCCTCCCGAAACCTGCAAAAAGCTAAGGTTACTCGAGTGCAGGACCTCAATACATACGAAGTGTTGAATGCGCATCGGCTCATTCTTTCGGAGGGCGCCATAGAAAAAATAAATGACTCATTTGGTGATTAATTGGTCACTGAATCATTTATTGGCGCTACTCATTCAAAAATAAAGGAACGGATAATTCTAAAGTTGCTGTTCCGATATCGTGGATCTAATTATATTTTTTGCATTCAGAATAAAAAATCATGGCAAAGGAAATTCTCATTAAACCCATCATTACCGAAAAAGCAGAGGACTTGACAAACCGCCATAATCAATACTCCTTTCAAGTAGACAAGAAGACGAATAAGATTGAAATAAAGAAAGCGGTGGAAGATGTTTACAATGTTCAGGTTGACTCGGTGAATACGATGATCATGCCTGGCAAAACGAAAAGTCGCAACACCAGAAGCGGTTTGCAGCGAGGCCGGGTTTCAGGGTACAAAAAAGCAATAGTCACATTGGCAGAGGGCGAAGAAATTGATTTCTTTGGCGATATTTAGAAGAAGTAGTTGGATCGTTTACTCGGCCATTGTTAGTAGAAGTACAGAATATTTAATTGAATAATTATCTAATTATCAGGAAGTTGCAAGTCCCGAAAAAATTGGGATGAGAAAAGCTTCCAGGAAATACAGCATCCATGCCAGTTAAGAAATTTAACCCGGTAACTCCAGGTACCCGCTTTCGGGTGGGGAATGTTTTTTCGGAGGTTACCAATGATAAACCCGAAAAGAGCCTATTGGCACCTCTGAGCAAAAGCGGTGGTCGAAACCATGATGGCAAAATGACGGTTCGGCAACGAGGGGGCGGGCACAAGCGCAAGTATCGAATAATTGACTTTAAGCGCGACAAAGACGGTATTCCGGCCACGGTTAATTCCATTGAATACGACCCGAACCGGACGGCATATATCGCCTTGCTGTTTTATGCCGATGGCGAAAAAAGGTACATCGTCGCCCCCGACGGCTTGAAGGTTG
>CAZJYF010000434.1:0-3973 GCA_964549665.1 uncultured Saprospiraceae bacterium | reverse complement strand
AAAGGGACCCTGAAAAAAGCGGGGTGGTCGTTCACCCGAAATTTTTTGGCAAAAACGGTTCCCGTAAATTTGGCGAAGGGCGCGTTGCAGTGCATGAGGTCGGTCATTTTTTGGGGCTGAACCACCTTTGGGGCGATGACGGCAATTGCGAAACCGATGATGGCGTAGCCGATACGCCCCCGCAGCAACATCCTTACGAAGGCTGCCCCGATTATCCGCAATCCTCCTGCGGCAGTTCGGATTTGTTTCCCGACTTCATGGATTTTGTTGACGACCCCTGTATGTTGTTGTTCACGCAAGGACAGATGGAGAGAATGCAGGCTACCCTCGAAAATTTCCGTCCCGGTCTTTTAAATTCGGCAATTTCTTGCGTTCAACTCATTGAGAATAATCAGGAGGTAGCATTTTCCATTTTTCCGAATCCGGCGAGAAAGGAAGTGTTTCTGGATTTTGCAGAAGGTATTGGAGGACAAAGAAAGGTAGAAATTTTCGACAACCTCGGACAGCTTTTTTACAGAAAAGAAAGCACCCTGAGCGACAAGATGAAAATAGATTTGCCAAATCTTCCGCCCGGGATTTATTTTAATAAAGTTGGAAAAAAAATTAGAAAATTCATCGTTGATTAAAAACCGCTCCAACCACCAAACTCCTAAAACCTTTCTTCCACCTCATGTATTCAAACTACCCATATCGAAGCGGGTCAACATGGTGACTGCGGTAGTTGCAATCAGAAATTTCAAATAATCCGGCAGCGAATTTTTAATCAATATCCTTCCACCACCAATTACCTCAACTGCACCTATTGCCTCCCCATCCAATACAAATTCAAACCCCAAAGCCATGCCATCATTCATCGTTTTCCCTTTTGAATTATGGGATATTACCCTAATAAAGATGGTCTTCTCTCCATTGGTAATGGTGCCTTTTGTATCTTTTTTAAACGCCAATTCCATACTGGAATTAAAAAGTTTAAAGTTCCAGACAGGTTCTCCATTGACAATAGAGGAATCCAAACTTATGGTTCCGGCACAAGTGTCATCTTCACCAACAGCAATCCGAAAATGCTCCCCCATTATGGGCAGTTCAGCCTTGGTGTTTTGGGTTATGCAAAAAACCTTCGAAGAATGCCCTTTTTCATCATAGAGGTCGAAGTGCATTTGTTCGGTGGTTCCTTTGAAGGTCATGGCAAATTTTTTATCGGAAGTAGCTTTTACCCCTCGATTTACCTTTGTAGATTTATAGTCGCCAAAAGACAGCCGGTTGCTGGCTATGCCGCCGCTTCTGCCCTTAACTTCCATTACGGTGGTGTCGGATTTTAAATTCTCAGGTATCATCATTGTTACCGAGCAAGAACTGAGAATAAAAACTAATCCGGTTACGAATAAACAATTCAAATTTTTAGACATGGTTGTGATTCTTTAAATGAATTGAAAACTTACTCTTAAAGATAAATTCGGAGAGATATTCAAATTGGGTTTTTTGCATTTTGAACATATGTACCAAAAAAAAATAAAAAAACCAAATTTCTTTGTTCACTTTCAAAAAAAATAGTGATATTAAATTTTTGTTAAAAAAAGTTTCTTCATTTTTCTTACCAAAAAACCAATACTTTTCAAACAGCTTAATTTATAAGGGTGTTGACAAATATTCAAGTATCTCCAAAAACCGCCTCTAAAAGTCTCCAAATGACAAATGAGCTAGTTAATTTTATGTTAAATTCCATATTTTCAACAAAGTACAACCTTGGCAGGTTGAATTAAATGTGTTTTTGACAGGATGGGCTATTGCCGTTTTTGGGGGGTTATTGAATGGAGGGGTGAAATTCCGCAAGATGAATTTTGTTTCACAATGTAATTGAATTAATTTTAATTTTTTTTAAAAAAAAGTTTTTCCGGCAATTGTATTCCATAATTCATGTCCTGGAAGTAGTTTCGAATTATTTTCTCGAAAGCCGGCAATAAAAAAACCAACTATGAGAGGTTTAGATACTAAACTTTTTTCCTTTCCAAATCATTTTCCAAGTCAAAAGCAAATTATGGGATATAAAACTTACAAACTTCGGATTTTATTTGGCTTGACCGTATTATTTTTTTCTACCGGGCTTTTTTCCCAAAAGTTTATCAGCATTAAGGGAAAGGTGCTTGATGGGGCGACAAAAGAACCCTTGCCGTTTGTGAGCATTTCGTTCGTAGGCACCACCATTGGTACGGATTCTGACCTCGATGGCAACTTCGTAATAGAAAGCAAATGGGGTTCCGATTCGTTGCTTGCTTCTTTTGTCGGCTATAAACCGATGGTTTTACCAGTTGACAAAAACGCGAAAACCCAAACCATCAACTTTAATATGGAATCCGTTGCCTTGTTGGCTACCGACCAACAAGTGGTTGTGAGAGCAAAAAAATTGAAATACAAAAGGAAGGGAAACCCGGCTGTTGAATTGATTAAAAAGGTCATCGATAATAAAAAAAGGAACCGCATTGGGAATGTGGATTATTACGAATACAACAAATATGAAAAAATTGAACTGGATTTAAACAATATCACGGATGAATTCCGGGCAAAAAAAGGACTAAAAAAAATCCAATTTATTTTCGATTATGTGGACACTTCGGAAATGAACGGCAAGCCCTACCTGCCTTTTTTTCTAAGGGAAACGCTCTCGAAAGTTTATTACCGGAAAAATCCGGAAGCGAAAAAAGAATACCGTTCTGGGGTTAAAATGTCAAACCTCGATGAGTGGGTAGATATGCGCAGTCTTTCTACGCTGACAGACATACTTTACCAAAACGTAGATATATACGAGAACAACATCAAACTGTTTGACCTGCAGTTTATGAGTCCTTTGAGTCCTTTGTCCAACACTTTTTACCATTTCCGAATTATGGATACCATCCAATGGAAGGGATTGAGTGTTATTGACCTGGCTTTCATGCCGGCAAATCAAGCTAACATCGGATTTACGGGGCATATATTCATCCTGAACGACTCCACTACTTACGCAGTGGTAAAAGCAGATTTAGGCATAAGCAAAAAAATCAATCTGAACTTTGTAAATGGCCTCCAACTTATTCAGGAATTTAGCAAAATGGACAGCGTTTGGGTTTTGACGAAAGACCAAATCGTCACGGACATCACTTTGTTTAAAAAAGGAAAGGGCTTCTTCGGGTCCAGGACGGTGGAGTATTGGAATCACCAGTTCCACAAAAAACGGGAAGGAAGCGTATATTTTGGCACAGAAAAAGTGGTGGAAGACAACAGCATCTATAAAAAGGATGAAGCCTTTTGGGCCCAAGCACGCCCCGACAAATTGTCGGGGCAGGAAGAGGGCATCTACCACATGATAGATACTCTTTCATCGGTAAAATCCTTCCGCACTACGATGGACATAATTACTCTGTTGATTTCGGGCTATAAAAAATTTGGAATTGTGGAGATGGGGCCAGTGGGCTCTTTCTATAGCTTCAACACGGTGGAAGGGTTTCGCCTGCGATTCGGCGGTTCTACGACGCCTAAATTAAGCCAGAAGTTTCAGATAGAAAGCTATATAGCTTATGGTTTTGGTGATCAGCAAGGTAAATATGCCGCATCGTTTTTATATACCTTCAATGAAAACTTTATGGAAAACCCGAGGCATTTCGTCCGCTTTTCCCGGCAACACGAAATAAACTTCGTCGGTCAAGACCTCGAATTCGTAGCCGAGGACAATTTCTTTCTTTCCTTTAAGAGGGGTAGTACGGACAAAATGCTCTTTTTTGATTCTTACAAATTTGAATATTTAATTGAAACAAATGGCAACTTTACTTTTGGGCTGAATTATGAACACAAAAAACAGCGCCCGCGGGGAGACCTCCTCTTTGATTCTTTCGACCCGACTGACCTAACCCAAATGAGGAGGCAAGCAGATATCACTACTAGCGAAATAAGTACGCTAATCCGTTTTGCACCAAACGAACAATACCTGCAAGGCCGGCAG
>CAZJYF010000433.1:0-3976 GCA_964549665.1 uncultured Saprospiraceae bacterium | reverse complement strand
GCGAGGCAAGCTACTTTGCGAAGGGATTTGGGAATGGGGCGATTGGCGATGAGAAAAGGTGGGGCAAAGGCCCTTGCCCACTTTTCGGCAGCAGTATCTCCTTTCGTAAAGCGGACTTGGGGGTAGTTGTAATGGCTTCGTCCGCCGGTGTGAAAATCAACTCCAAAATCGACCAAAGGCAATACTTTTCGCGTCAAGGTCCTGGCGACCCGCGAAGCCAGAGAGCCTTTCCGGTTGCCCGGAAAGCTTCGATTCACATCTTTTCCGTCGGGCACATCCCGCGAGAAATTGTTGAAACCGTAAATATTCAGCACCGGAATGGCGATGACGCTTCCCCTTTTTAAATTTTCGAACAGGCCTCCGGCAATGGCTCGACGGAGGATTTCTACCCCGTTTATTTCATCGCCATGGACCCCCGCGAGTGCTAAAAGAGTGGGTCCTGCCTTCTCACTTCGATAGACGTTGATGTTCATGTGAATGCGGGTATCGGAGGGCAGGCGACCTACTTGGAGGCGCAACACTTCATTTTGCCCGGGTTCGATGGTAGTGGTATGAATGGTGAAAGCTTGTAGTTTCATGGTTGTTTAGGAATGAATTTGGGCTTCAAATCCGATATGACTACCGACTGCTTTTGCGAAATGGAAAAAATGACTTCGGTGACTGCAAAATATAATCCGCTGAATTTCAGAACTTTTACATTTTACATTTTACATTTCCCCTATCTCTTAGCTTTTGATTTCAATTTATAGGAAGACCATTTTTTGCATCTTCGATTGACGTAATCGATGATAGCCACGGCGATGTTTACGCCCGTGGCGCCTTCGATTCCTTCGAGACCCGGAGAAGCGTTCACTTCCAAAACCAAGGTTCCCCTTTTAGACCGAAGCAAATCTACCCCGGCTACGTCCAAGCCCATCACCCGGGTCGCTTTGGTGACCATTTGCTGCTCTTCTTCGTCCAACCTAACCGGCAGGGCGGTAGCACCTCGATGCAGATTGGAGCGAAACTCGCCATCGATTGCCTGTCGTTTCATCGCAGCCACCACTTGCCCACCCACCACGAAGGCGCGAATATCGGCTCCTTCGGCTTCTTCGATAAACTCCTGCACGATGACCCGTTGGTTGGTTTTTGAGAAGGCTTCGACGATGGAAATGGCCGTTTTTTTGTTTTCTGCCAAAACCACCCCAATTCCATGCGTGCTTTCCAGCAATTTGACGACCACGGGGGCGCCGCCAAGTTTGTCTATCAGCTTTGGCAAATCTTCTACATTGCGGCAAATGAAGGTTTTGGGTACGTCTAAGCCGCAAACAGACAGCCGTTGCAAGCATCGAAATTTATCTCTCGATTGGAGCAAAGCTTCCGAACGGGCGGAAGTGAAAACGTCCATCATTTCGAACTGCTTGATGACCGCTGCGCCATAAGAGGTCACGGAAGCTCCGATTCGCGGTATGACGGCATCGATAGCCAGCAAAGGACTCCCTTCGTAATAAATTTGGGGGAGGTTTTTTTCAATCAGCAAATTGCAACGTTGGTGGTCAATCACCTGCATGTGATGCCCTTTTCTAAATCCTGCCCTGTAAAGACTTTGGGTCGAATAAAGCTGAAAGCCCCTGGAAAGAATGGCAATGTTCATTGAAATGCGTTAATCCTGGTAAATCGGGTTCATTCAGAATAATCCTTTTGGCAACAAAACAATTGGCCGCCCAAGATAATCATAAATTTCAAGCCGCTCGAAATATTTAGCTATCTTACGGGCAAAGCTGTCTGAATGAATACAACAAATAACTTTCCAATTAACGACAAAAAAATTATCAATGCGTGGGCCTTTTTCGATTGTGCAAATTCTTCCTATGCCCTGACTATTGCCGTTGCGATTTTCCCTGCTTACTACACTGCCATTACCGATGAAACCGTTCGTCTATTTGGGATGGAGATATCCAATACGTCTCTCTATGCCTATGCCATTTCCGCCGCCTACCTCATCATCGCCGCCTTTTCGCCCCTGCTTTCTGGTATCGCCGATTACGGTGGAAAAAAAATGTTTTTCATGCGTTTTTTCACCATTTTGGGTTCGGCGGCTTGCGTCAGTCTTTTCTTTTTTGAAAGCATGGACCAACTAGCGTTTGGAATTATCTCGTTCATGCTGGCCACCATTGGTTTTGCCGGTGGCTTGGTTTTTTACAACTCCTACCTGCCGGATATTGTGACGGAAGACCTTTACGACAGGGTCAGTGCAAAAGGCTTTTCCTATGGCTACATCGGCAGCGTAATATTGTTGATTATTAACCTGGCAGTGATTATGAAACCGGCTTGGTTTGGCATAGCCGAAGGAAATAGTCTTGCCACCCGCCTTGCCTTTATTATGGTTGGACTTTGGTGGATCGGCTTCGCAATGATTCCTTTCAGCCGTCTGCCCAAAAACCCTGGGAACAAATCGGGCAACAACCTTCTGGTTAAGGGCTTTCAGGAATTGCGAAAAGTGTGGCGAGTTGCAAAAAAAGCAAAGAATATCAAAACCTTTCTTCTTGCCTTCTTTTGTTATAGTGCTGGCGTACAAACGGTAATTTTCCTGGCTGCTACCTTCGCAGAAAAAGAACTTCAGTTTGACACCGCCAAGTTGATCGGTGTCATTTTGCTTTTGCAAATTGTCGCCATCGCCGGCGCGTATTTTTTTGCTAAGCTTTCCGATTGGAAGGGAAACAAATTTTCACTCATCAGTATGCTGCTGATTTGGATAAGCATTTGCCTGTCTGCCTATTTTATCGAAACCGACCTCCAATTTTACTGCATCGCGGCTGCCGTCGGTATCGTCATGGGGGGCATCCAATCGCTCTCCCGTTCTACCTATTCCAAACTTTTGCCAGTAGATACCAAAGACACGGCATCCTACTTCAGCTTCTACGATATTCTCGAAAAGGTGGCCATCGTCTTGGGAACGTTCAGCTTTGGATTTATCGAACAAATTACCGGAGGGATGCGAAACAGCATGCTCGCATTGGCCGGATTTTTCATCCTCGGATTGCTGGTTTTGACGAAAGTGAAAATTCAACCTGCATCTTCTGGATTGGGTTAGAGGGTGAGTTTGATGACATTCGACTGGGAGACGGGTGATGGAATAAAGTGAGATGTCTCCTCGTCTTCATTTCTCCCCATCACCCCCTCTCCTCGTTCCCCCGTCACTCCATCTCTTGCTAAGGATGCGCAGCGACCCAAACTTCTCCGTCTTCAAAAATTTCTTTTTTCCAAATGGGAACGGTCTGTTTCAAGGTGTCGATGGCAAAGCGGCAAGCCTCAAAAGCGGCATCCCGGTGTGGGGCTGAGGCGGCGATGACGACGGCTATTTCTCCAATTTCCAGCCTGCCTACGCGGTGATGGATGGCAATTTTTCGCACCTTAAATTGCTCCTTTGCGCGGACAGCAATTTTCTTCAATTCGGAAACGGCCATCGGCTCGTAGGCTTCAAAATCGAGGCGATGGACCGGCTTGCCTTTCGTGCTGTTGCGGACCGTTCCTATGAAAACGGCAATGCCGCCAACTTCGTCGGAAAGAACGAAATCAATGCAGCTTTGAGGCTGCAAGGTCCGATTGAGAAGTTGAATGTCCATCATTGTGATTGATAATTTTGTGTATCGAATCGGTTAAAAGTTAGGGTGTAACTTCAAGTTTCGCTCTAACTTGGTACATTGTAAATTTGGTTCTACTTCCATTTTAGTGGAAATGTCTAAATGCTTCAATAGAAATGTGTGAAAATAAAATTTTCAGATGAATTCATACTTTACAGGGATTGATATCCAAGCTAAAACAAAAAAGGATTACTAACTCATATTGCGCACTTGAAACGGACTGCTGAGTGAGATTGACCTTTTTCATTTTAGTGGAGTAGATATAAAAAACCGTTAAAAACTCCGTACTGTTTGAGCCAAGCGAGTTTGCGGAGTTTAGGTTTTTTGTATCTACGCAGCGTTAAGAAATGAAA
>CAZJYF010000432.1:0-3981 GCA_964549665.1 uncultured Saprospiraceae bacterium | reverse complement strand
ATCCAAACTTTCGGGCTTTCTGGTACGGAACGAACAAGTTGTTTGCAAACGCTATCTTTTTCGGCAACACGATTAACAGAAATGCCGTCGAAAAAGCGGTGCCTGCCAAAAATAATCAGCCCGATTAAGGGCCTTGGCAAAAGTAAAAGGGAGGGGGTGTTCTTTATCTGCCGTCTTTGTTCTAAAAGCGAAACCAGTCATTGCTCCAATTTTTCTTTCAGCAAAGCATTGGTTGCCTTGGGGTCTGCTTTTCCTTTTGACTTGCGCATGATGTCTCCCATAAAAAAGCCGAGCAATCCTTTTTTACCATTGCGGTAGGCGGCCACTTTTTCGGCATTTTGGGCAAGAGTGGCTTCGATTAATTCTTCGAGAAAATTTTCATCAGCATTTTGTACCATGTTGAGGGATTCGGCGATTTCCAGGGGTGTTTTTGAAGGTTGTTCCACCAAAACAGGGAAAATGCGTTGGTACGCAATCGTATTGCTCACCTTGCCATCTTCTATCAATTGAATAAATGCAGCGAGTCGCTTTGGCGGAACGGTAAATTCAGCTAAGGAAATTTTCTCCTCATTCAAATAAGGGTTTATTTTGTTGATAATCAAATTGGCAGCCGCCTTGAAATGAGGGGTCTGCTTGGCTAGTTCTATGAAAAAAATAGCTGTCTGCTTCTCGGCGGTCAGCAAATTTGCATCGTATTCGGATAGCTGAAATTCCGTGATAAACTGTTCAAAAAGCTCCTTTGGCAATTTCGGGAGTTCCTGTTTTAGTTTTTCAATGTCCGCTTTTGACAACGCTACCGGCACCAAATCCGGCTCCGGAAAATAGCGATAATCGTGGGCATTTTCTTTGTCGCGCAAGGGGGAAGTCGTGCCGGTGGCAGGGTCAAAATTGAGGGTTTGCTGAAGCACTTTCCCACCGGATGTCAACAAATCCACCTGCCGCTTGAATTCATATTCTATTGCCTTGCGTGCGTTTCGCATGGAGTTGAGATTTTTTATTTCACAACGCTCATTCAGTGTAGTTTCCCCCTTCAGCCGCACCGACACATTGCAGTCGCAACGCATGGAACCCTCCTGCATATTGCCGTCGGAAATGTCGAGATAACGCACCATTTGGCGGGTTGCCAGCATAAAGGCATCCACTTCTTCCGGGGAACGCAAATCCGGTTCGGATACGATTTCAAGGAGGGGCACGCCTGCCCGATTCAAGTCTATCAACGAACGCTTTGGGTCGATGTCGTGGATGGATTTGCCCGCATCTTCTTCCATGTGGATATGATGAATGCGGATTTTTTTGCGGATTCCGCCAGCCTCGATTTCCACCGCACCGCCAATGCAGATTGGCAGCCTGTCCTGGGTGATTTGATAGCCTTTCGGCAAATCGGTGTAGAAGTAATTTTTCCGGTCAAAACAACTGACCGGATTAATGCGACTGCCTAGTGCCAAACCCAACTTAACCGCGTACTCTATTTCCCGCTTATTCAACCTGGGCAAGGTCCCAGGATGCCCCAATGAAATGGCACTAATGTGGGTATTTGGCGCGGCCCCGAAAGCCGCATCATCGGCACAAAATGCTTTGCTCTTCGTGGATAATTGGACGTGGATTTCCAGTCCAATGACGGTTTCGTATTGATCGTATTTTTTCATGGGGCAATTTAAAAAAGGAAAAAACTGACGACAAAGGTAAGGACAATGAACAAGTTTAAAAGGATGAAATACATCAAATTTACCAAACCGAATTTCAGGATGGTTTTCCACCATTTTTGTTGGTAAACCCGCTTCATGGAAACAAGTAAATAAAAAGCAACGCCTCCTATTATTACCGGAATTATCCAACCCGAGAAGTGCTTTGTAAAAAGAATTAGGAAGATGGCCATCAAAAAGACAAAGGCGTGCATCTGGAAAGAAAATATTAAATGCTCCACATAATAATACTTCCTGCGTATGTAAAAAATCTTTAAAATCAGCGCCAGAAAGGGCATCATCAAAAGTGCCATCCAAGAGGCATTTCCGATAATGTAGGGGATGAAGTTGTTGCCTTGCTTCAGAAATTTCAACTGTTGCTGAAAAGCCATTTTCCGAAGGAATCCTTCAATTCGATACTTTTTCAAAAGGGAATCTACCGGCAGTTCGACATAATCTTTCCGGGCAATTTGGGGATATTTTTCACCAAAAAAAGAAAAAACTTGTGACAGGTCAAGGCTATCTTTATACGAGCTGTCTCTTTTTTGCACCAGGTTTTTTGAAAGACTATCCAAGGCGGCATCGACGAGGGGGTTCTTGAAATATGCCGCCGTGTTGGCTTTGGTCGTGTCAAAATCGGAAAGGAACAAATGGCGTTCATAGCCCTTTTCCACTTTGTCTCCCCACTGTTCGATGTTAATATCTTTATCCTTAATTGTAAAAGTGATGGCGGCAATCAAGGCAACCGTGACGACCAAAAAAAGCCGGATGGGATGCACATATCTTTTGTGCCGTCCTTTAAAGTATTCGAGGGTCAGTTTGCCAGGGATAAAAAGGGCTGCCAGGGTGCGAAAGATTTGGGAATCCACATTAAAAATGGCATCGGAAAATTCGTGCAGCAGTTCTCCAATGGTAAGTCGGCCGTCGGTATTTTTTTGGCCACAGTTGGGGCAATATTTGGCATCGCCGGGAAAGGCTTGCCCACAATTAAGGCAATTTTTTGGAGCCGTATTTTCCGGTATTTTCATATCTCCGAAAGGTACAAATTCCAAGGGAAAGGACTATTAATTCGATTCGAATTCAAAATCTTGACCTATTTGGAAAACACGCCATTCTAATACTCGAAACCCTTACCTTATATGTCCTTTCCAAAAAGCAAAGTACCTTAAAACATTAGGGCAACAAAAAAAGACTTCCCGGAAGGAAGTCTTTTTTAATTCATTAAATGTTAAAAGGTTACAAAAGCGTTTTAGTCAAACGACTGATTTGCAATTCCGGCTTGATGTACCAATTCTTCGTATTCTTTTGGCGTCAGTCCATCCAAACAATAATCGATGGGGTTGACTTTTTTGCCCCTGTAAATCACCTCGTAATGACAATGCGGGGCAGTAGAAGTACCTGAACTTCCCACCAACCCGATGGTCTGACCTTTTTTAATTTTTTGCCCCAACTTCACGTCAAGCCTACTCATATGTCCGTACAAGGTTTTATAGCCGTAACCGTGATCAATGAGCACATTTAAGCCGTATCCCCTTCTTTTATGCTGTATCCGCACAACCTTCCCGTCGCCGGTGGCTTGGATAGGGGTGCCCCTTGGGGCGGTAAAGTCAATGCCGGTATGTAGTTTGCGAACTTTATAGATGGGATGGATTCTATACCCAAAACCCGACAAAGCCCTAATATTTCTCGCAAGTTTATCGGAGCGAACGGGTTTGATAGAGGGGATGGAGGCAAGCATCTTGGCTTTGTCTTTAGCCTTTTTTTCAATCTCGTCGAGGGATTTGGATTGAATCACCATTTGCCTTTTCAGGCGTTCCGCTTTTTGTTTAATACCTGCCATCAATTTGCCGGAATTTTCAAATTCCTTCAAATCGGCGAATCGGTCGTGCCCCCCGACACCGCCCTGCCATATATTTTCCTCGACCGGGTCCATTTCCAAAATCATTCGGTCAACAATTCTATCTCGCTCGTGGAGATTGACCAGCGCTTTATCCATGGTATTAAAATCATCCTCCAATTGCATGTAAACCGCTTTCATCTGGTCAATTTCTTTGTGGAGTAACACCTCCTGTGGTGAAGGAAACATCTTCCAAACCAAAAGAGTGAAAACGACCGCTGAAAATAAAACGGCACAACTGAATCCAATAATTCGAAGGATTTTTTCTTTCAAGTTGACCTTGACCTTTTCGTATCGCAAGGTCTGCGTGTTGTAGAAGAATTTTTCTCGCTTCATCAGTGTTTAGTTCTTAGCCAAAAAATACTAAATTTGCAGCCTGCAAAAAACGACCTTTTCAAAGTG
>CAZJYF010000431.1:0-3988 GCA_964549665.1 uncultured Saprospiraceae bacterium | reverse complement strand
TAGACAATTTCGGAGAAAGCCTAAATCTCTATTTCCAAAAATTTGAATTCAATGCCAGCATTTATTACCTCGCGAGGTGGGTCGGTTTTCAATACAAAGGCTACAATTTAATCCACGATATCGGGCCTGTCCTTGCCATTTGCACCCTGCTCGGCGTGGCTGCATTGGCGGTTTTTGACAAAAACCCCAACTGGAAAACCTTGCCCATCAAAATGCTCTTTGCCATCTGCCTGTATTTGGCGTTCACCACCACCGTTCACCCGTGGTACATCAGTTTGCCGCTTGTCCTATCTTTGTTCACCCGCTTTCGATTTCCTGTTCTTTGGTCCGGCCTCGTGCTGATGACCTACGTCAATTACAGTTACGAACCCTATTTTGAAAATCTGTGGGTGGTGGGAATAGAATACTTCCTGGTAAGCGCTTATCTTGTTTGGGAATTATTCTTTATGAAAAGACAAATGCCTGCCCTTGCTTAAAAGAGCGTTAAAGCCAATTTTTTCTTTTTAGCGTATTGAATTCGATTTTCAATGATAGGGATATACGAAGGTTCAATTTCAATTCCGACATAATTAAACCCCAATTCCGTTGCGGCGACCAAAGTAGTTCCGCTTCCTGCAAAAGGGTCTAACACTACATTTTCTTTGCATACAGGTACCAGCGTATCAATTAGCTTTTTTATTAATTTAAGCGGTTTTACAGTGCAATGCTCAAATTTTTCGTCCTTTTCTTTCTTTTGATATCCTTCCAAAATATTGGATTGAAAAGACCCATCACTATTAATCGTTTTGAAAACGCCAACCTTGGTTTTTTGCAAAGTTTCCCAATAATTATTGTTCAACGGCTTTTGCACTAAAATGATAGCTTCCCATTCATTTCTAAAGCAACTATGCCAACCCTTCCATTTATCAGCATCAGGATGATTAAGTTTTTCTAATTTTTTCTCTACATTTAATCCACGTGGAATACCCGAACTTCTTCTAAAAACCAAAACATCTCTGGAATAAAAACCTACCTCTTCCAAAGCAACTTGAACGTGGGCAATTGTTCTTGAACTATTAAAAACGGCAACAGGAGAACCCGCCTTACAAACCCGAAAAAGCTCTTTCGACCACTCCAAACACCACTTCCGGTACTCTAATATGTTTTCGTAATTTCGCTGATACCACCTTTCATTTCGCACCCCACCAGCTAAACCACTGCCGTATGGAATATTTTTCACCAAAGTTCTTGATTGACCATTGCTGACGCGCTTTGTTCTTCTCACTACTTCTTTATTATCCCACTTATGTCCGATAAACTCATAATTATAAGGAGGGTCGGTGATGCAAGCTGCAATAGAGGCGGATGGAAATGTTTTTAAAACCTTCCTGCAATCACCCTCATAAATATGATTTAACCTCAATTTTTTCATTAGCGGTAAATTTTAAATGTGCCAGGTTGCTCCTGTTTTTTCAACCATTTCTTTAAATCAAAACCTGTTTTGTCTTCGATGTACTTGAAAGTATCATCTCCCATTAGGATTAACCACCCACCTGCAAGGCATTTACTAATAGCAGAAGGTAAATTATCTGTTCTCAAAAATAGAAATACAGGACGATACCCCTTTTCCAACAACAATTTGCCATAAGACTCGAATTTTTTCAAAGTGCCGCTGTCACCCGAACCCACCCTATATTTTGTATCAATCGCATCTCCGCCAACAAAAAAATCGGCGGGTTCATCATTGCCAAATTTCAATGGTGGACTAAAGTCCCTACACTTCAATGAAAAGGTTTTTTTCACCAAACTTTCCCAACACTTACCTAACTCCCTTCCCCAATATTGTTTGTTTTCACTTTTTAGCTCTTGCGTAATTCCAAAAGCTTTCATCAACACATCCGTCTCGTCATTTTCTTCAGGGTAGATTTTAGTCAAGAATGAATTTTGATATCCCTCTAATATTTGTGATAAGGATTGCTCTAATTTGCTTTTGCTCATAAACAAAATCACTTTAGAATTACTTGAATTACCTAAAGCTAGAACAATCCATAAAGCAAAAGAAAATTCTGGAGGCAAAGATAATGCAAGTTTCGTAATACGAAAACTATAATTCGATTATAGAAACTTAATTAGCGCAAACAGAATAGTTCAGTTTTTATCTCTTAAATTTATATCCAGAAAGAGATCTTATGAAAAGATACAATAGAATAAAGGTAATTTTAGCAGAAAGCGGGAAATCAAGTAAGTGGCTAGCTCAAAAACTTGGAAAAGACAAATCTACTGTGTCAAGGTGGTGTACCAATGACATGCAACCCTCCTTGATTACCTTGTTTCATATAGCAGAAGTTCTGGAAGTTGATGTTAGAAAATTATTGGTGAGCTATGAAAAGAAAAGTTGAAACTATTTTGGACCAGAGTCAAAGAACCATGTTTTTATCAATCATTGACCGAAAAAGCGCCAATTGATTCCTCGCCCGCACCAAATTATGCTCAGGGTGCCGGGTTTTGTAATAAACATCGCCTTCCAAAAAATCTGTCAGGAAACGCAAGGCTTGCATCAGGGTCATCCACTTGGCACCTTCGAATAAATGTGCTTTTTCAACTTCCGTCAGAATACTTCCCGTTTCGGAAAGAAAGCCTTCCTCAAGTGCCTTGAAAATGGATGGCCGCATTTTAACTTTCGTTAAATCGGGCTCATCTTCATCCGCCGAATTGGTGAACGTGCGCGCCATGTCGCCAAAGTCGGAGAGTACGGTTCCCGGCATCAGGGTATCCAAATCAATTACGGCGACAGCCTTTTGGCCTTTTAAATCGAAAAGAAGGTTGTTGATTTTTGTATCGTTGTGAGTCGTTCTTTCGGGCAATTTCAAGACAGCAATTTTTTGAAAAATAGTTTGGTTGGCCAAAATGAAATTCACTTCCTCTCGGGAAACCGTCCTTCTTTCCTTGTCGGCAGTTTTAACCGCCTGTTTAAAATTTGCCAATCGAATCAACCCGTCGTGGAAGTTTGGGATGGTCACCTTCAGTTGTTTTATTTTCAAATTTGTCAATGCCTTAAAAAAGGCGCCAAAAGCCCGGGCGGCTTCAAAAGCCTGTTGCACATTTTCTACTTTATCAAAGGTTGTGGTATTTTCAAAAAATGGAAAGACGCGCCAATAATTTCCGTCGTTATCAAAGTGGAATAATTCATTTTGAAGGGTAGGAACAGGCGCCAAAACCTTCCCCGAATAAGAACTAACGGCAAGGTGGTCGGCCACCAATTGAATGTTGTCCATCACCGCTGCCGGGTTCGGAAAAACGCGGTGGTTAATGCGTTGCAGAAGGAAAGGTTTGGGACGCCCGGCAATTTCAAGAGCGATTTTAAAAGTATCGTTGATATGCCCGGAACCAAAGTGGGTGCTTTCTATAAGTCCCTGAAAACCAAAGAAACGAGTTGAGATTGAAATAATTTTATCCGTATCGAAAGTCATCGCCACAAGGGAGTTGGATACTTCCCCGCGGCCGTCATTCCGGCAAAGGCCTGCTGCACCGCCGTCCGGTCTTCCCGATAGGTCACGCCGTACCATTTTTCGTGATTGGGCAAAACGGAAAGCTTGATTTCACCATCCTGCACCAAATCATTCACGGCAAAAGGAATGTAAAATTCAGCCTGGGGGTTGTGGTAATTTGTATCCACAAATTGGCGGAATTGCCTTTTCAGATGCTGGAAGATATGGGGGTGAAAACCCCAAATATTCATCGAAACCCAATTGTCCTCCCGAAGCATTATTTTTTTCCCGTTTTCATCCTGGCAAATGACCCCTTTGCCATTGCGGTGAACATTGCCTCTTTCCACCACGTCTGTCAGATGATGTTGTTCGTCAATTTGACAAACTCCGCGGGAAACGGAACCATAATCGGAAAGGGTATTTTTCAAGCGATAGCCCACCATGGCATAATGAGAAGGATTGCAACGGTTTTTCAAAAAATTTGCCATCATTTCGTAACCCGAACGCCCGTAATAATCATC